>JBBQTX010000085.1:0-7917 GCA_038234475.1 Caulobacterales bacterium
CAGCACCACGTCACCGGACGCGTCTCGCTTGAGTTCGATCACCATCCGCATGCCGTCGCGGTCGGACTCGTCGCGGACGTCGGAGATGCCCTCGATCCGCTTCTCGCGGACCATTTCGACGATGCGTTCGATCAGGGTCTGTTTGTTGACCTGATAGGGCAACTGGGTGACGACGATGGCCTCGCGGTCCTTGCGGATCGTCTCGATCGTCGCCTGGCCACGCACGATGACCGAACCCCGGCCGTCGCGCAGCGCGTTGCGCGGCGCGCTGCGGCCCATGATCTCGCCACCGGTCGGGAAGTCGGGACCGGGCACGATGTCCAGCAGGGCATCGTCGGCGATGGCCGGATCGTCCAGCAGGGCCACGCAGGCGTCGATGATCTCGCCGAGGTTATGCGGCGGGATGTTGGTGGCCATGCCGACGGCGATGCCGCCCGCGCCATTGACCAGCAGGTTGGGGATCCGCGCCGGCAGGACGACGGGCTCCAGCTCCTTCTCGTCGTAGTTCGGCTGGAAATCGACCGTGTCCTTGTCGATGTCGGTCAGCAGGGCCGCCGCCGCCGGGGCCATCCGGGCCTCGGTATAGCGCATGGAGGCCGGCATATCGCCATCGACCGAGCCGAAATTGCCCTGGCCGTCGATCAGCATCAGCCCCATCGAGAACGGCTGGGCCATGCGCACCAGCGCCATATAGACCGAGGCGTCACCGTGCGGGTGGAACCGGCCCAGCACATCGCCGACGACCCGGGCACATTTGGAATAGGGCCGCTCCGGCGTCATCTTCAGGTCGTACATCGAATACAGGATGCGACGGTGAACGGGTTTCAGCCCGTCGCGCGCGTCCGGCAGGGCGCGGGACACGATCACGCTCATGGCGTAGTCGAGATACGAGCGCCTCAGCTCGTCTTCGATGGTGATGGTGGAGATGTCGCCGCCACCGCCGCCCGCTGCCGGGGGAAGTGCGTCGGTATGGCTGTCGTCAGTCAAGGAAATCAGGCTTTAAATGGCCGGAATCGGAACGTGATCCGCGAACAGGTTTTCTAGCATCCGTGGGCCGTCGTGGCAAAGCGAACGCCCTCGAAAACGCTCCGTCGAGACAGGGATTTACGACCATGCGCAACCTCCACCTCGCCGCCTGCCTGATGGCCCCGCTGATCGTGGGCTGCACGGGGGCCGTGGCCCAGACACCGCTCCCCGCCCCGGCTCTCGCCTCGCCGGCGCCGGCACCGGTCGCACGGGCCACGTTGAAGACCGCCCAAGGCGTCGACGCTGGCAGCGTCACGGCCTTCCTCGGCCCGCGTGGCGTGTTGCTGCGGGTCGAGGGCCTTGGCTGGCCGGCTGGCTGGCACGGCGTGCACCTGCATGCCGTCGGCCAGTGCGAGGGTCCCGGCTTCACCTCTGCCGGTGCCCATTTGAACCATGCCGAGGCACGACCCCACGGCCTGCTGAACACCAACGGCGGCCCGGACCTGGGCGATCTGCAGAACATCTGGGCGGCGGCCGACGGGACGGCCCGGGCCGAGGTCTATCTGGCCGGGTCGGGCCTCGGCATGGGCGGCATGGATCTGCTGGACGCTGACGGCCTGTCGTTCGTCGTCCACGCCAACGCGGACGACCACGTCAGCCAGCCGATCGGCGGGGCCGGCGCGCGCATCTCCTGCGGCGTGTTCGAGCCGGCCGGCTGAGGCCTATTGAGCGACCGGGCGGCCGAGATCGAACTCCACCCGGAAATGCCGGTTCGCCCGGCGCAGTTCATAGGCGAAAATCTCGCCCGGCAGGACTTCGACGGCCCAGACATTGGTGTTGGACACCGTCCGGCCTTCGCGGGTGAACAGGTCCTTCGAGAACGGATCGACGGGAAAGGCCTGACGCCCGGTCGTGCCCACCGTGGCGGTGTCGCCACCATATTGGCTGACCGCGTCCTCGGTCCCGTCGGCGTGGCGATGGTCATGCTTGAGGCGGACTCCGCTCGCGGTTCGGGTGATCACCCAGGTCCGGGAGCGGTCCTCGCCGACCGAAAACGGAATGCGCACCTCTTCAGCGGAGCAGTCCCGTACATGCATCAGCAGCCGCTTGCCGGCGAAGTCGGCATCGGCCGGGTCGGTGGTCACCACCCGGCCCTCGAAACGCTGTCCGCACAGGGCGTTGAGATTGGCCATGAAGCCATCCTGTGGGCCGGCGAGTTGCGGGGCCGTGGCGCAGCCGGTCAGGGAAAGGGCGGCGACGGCGACGGCGACGGCGAGGTGTTTCATCGGGCGACCCTACCCCTTTGGCGCGCCGTCACAACGGCAAACGCCGCGCCCGTTGACTTCCGGTCGCGCCTGAGTATGTTCCGCGCCTCTCATTTTAGCGGCTTTCGCCGTCGCAAAGGTAATTCCGATGGCCAAACCGGCTTCAATCAAGATCCGCCTGAACTCCACGGCCGACACCGGCTTCTTTTACGTCACCAAGAAGAACGCCCGCACGATGACCGAAAAGATGGTCGTCAAGAAATACGACCCGGTCGTGCGCAAACACGTCGAGTTCAAGGAAGGCAAGATCAAGTAGGATCTTGTCCCGGACCGATTCATGAAACGCCCGGCCGCAAGGCCGGGCGTTTTGCTTTGGGGTATCGGCACAGCGAGCAGACGGTTCGGTGATCGGGTTCGCCCGGCACCCGTTGACCGGATCATTGGGGCTGACGACGGGCCGACAATGACTCATAGTCCGTCGGGAGCCCGTGTGGGCCTGGCGTGGGGGGACGCTTATGTTCAACTGGCTGAAGACGCAGCGTTTGCGCCGCGCCATTCAGGAGTCCCGGCGAGAGGCCTGCGAGGCCAGTCCCAAGCGACCGTCGCAACCGATGATGTCCGCGATGAAGGAGACGAGCTCCGCCCTTGGCCTGAGCCTCTCAGGCGGGCCGCTTCGTCGTCTTCGGGGCCGGATCATCCTGATCCTCGCCCGGCAGCTGGCGGATGCGAACGAACGGCTGAACTCCAGCTACTGGACCGGACCTGACGGTCACAATGTCGGACAGGATGTCCTGCAGGCCTATGGCGTCGCCCTCGAGGTGGTTCGAAAAGCCGGATCCTTGCCCGACCTGATCGAGTCCCTCACGGTGCAATCGGCGGCCTATCGCGGTCGCGCCGGGGATCCGGACGGCTACGGCTCGGCGACGCTCGGTGAGATCGAGCGCGACCTGCGCAATCTGGCGGCCCAGATGGCATCAGGGGGTTCATGACCCGGAAGAGGGTGCCGAACCAGCTCGATTGGCCGCGCAGGATTGGCACACCCAGCCAGAAAGGTGGGCAACGTTATCGCTTCCGCCATCCTCAACGACGTTCGCGGTTCTCGTTTGCCTCAAGCCGCCCGGGCGATGACCTGGTTCCGCCCTCGGGCCTTGGCCTCGTAAACGCCCTCGTCGGCCCGCTTCAACAGGGCCTCGGGCGTGTCGAGGTCGCCGGCGCTGGAGGCCACGCCGACGGAGACGGTGATGGTCAGGGCCTCGGCTCCGTTCATGATCGGGAAGGGCTGGGCTCCGACGTCGCGGCGGATGCGGTCGGCGACTCGCCGCGCGTCCTCCAGGCTGGCACCCGGCATGACGACGACGAACTCCTCTCCGCCGAACCGGCACGGCAGGTCGATGGCCCGGACATTGGTCGCCAGCCGGACCGCGAACTCGCGCAGGACCTCGTCGCCCGCGTCGTGGCCGAAGCCGTCGTTGACCAGCTTGAAGTGGTCGATATCCATGACCAGCACGGCCACCGGATCGCCGCCCTGCCCCGCCCGGCTCATCAGGGCCTGGAGCTGGCCTGCCATATAGCGGCGGTTATGCAGGCCGGTCAGGGCGTCGGTGACCGCCATCTCGAGGCTGTAGTCCAGCTTCTGCTTCAGGAAGTCGGAATAGCGTTTGCGCTTGATCTGGGTGCGCGCCCGGGCCGCCAGCTCCTCCGGATCGACGGGGCGCGGCAGGATATCGTTGACGCCCAGTTCCAGCGCCTTCAGCAGCCGCGGCCGGTCCGCCGGATCGACGATAGCCAGCACCGGCGTGCGGCGCGATGCCTCGGACGACCGGCACTGGGCTACGAACCGCAGGCCGTCGAAGCCGGAACTGGAGACGTTGACGATCATCAGGTCGATCGGCCCGCGCGCGGCGATCAGGGCCGCCGCGGGGTCGGCTTCGACGACCGGACGATGCTCGGCGGCCAACTGGTCGACGATCTTCTGGGCCTGGCGCTCGTTGTCGTCAACGATCAGCACCCGGCCGCCTGAGCCGCGCAGCCGGCCGGCGCCGTCGGTATCGACGCCCAGCTTGCGCCCACTCTCCTCGCGCTCGCGCAACTCGTCCATCACGGCCTTCAGCCGCAGCAGGGAGCGGACCCGGGCGAACAGTATGACGTCGTCGATCGGCTTGGTGACGAAGTCGTCGGCCCCGGCGTCCAGCCCCTTTATCTTATCCTCGCGCCCGTCCAGCGCGGTGACCAGTACCACCGGCACGTGCCGGGTCACCGGATCGGCCTTCAACCGGCGACAGGTCTCGAACCCGTCCATGCCCGGCATCATCACGTCCAGCAGGATCATGTCCGGGCGCTCGTCGGCGGCGATCTGCAGGGCCGTCGCGCCGTCGTGGGCAGTCAGCACCTCATAGTATTCAAGGGTGAGCTTGGCTTCGAGCAGGCGGACGTTGGGCTCGACATCGTCCACGACAAGAATGCGCGCCGTCATCCCCGTCTATCCCAGGTGCTTCCGGACGACGTCGAGGAAATGCATCACCGAGATCGGCTTGGAGATATAGGCCTCGCAGCCGCCTTGGCGGATCCGCTCCTCGTCGCCCTTCATGGCGAAGGCGGTGACGGCGACCACGGGGATATGACTCAGCTCCTCGTCGTCCTTCAGCCATTTGGTCACTTCCAGACCGCTGATCTCGGGCAGCTGGATATCCATCAGGATCAGGTCGGGCTTGTGCAGGCGCGCCAAGGCCAGCGCCTGCAGCCCCTCGCGGGTCTGCAGCGTCTCGTAGCCCTGCGAGTCGAGCAGATCATGAAACAGCTTCATGTTCAGCTCGTTATCCTCGACGATGAGGACTTTCTTGGACATCATCACCTGGCCTGGTTGCCTCTGGGTGCGGGCTGCACGGAGGCTTGTCGCCTTCTTCGTGCACTTTGGCCCGACCAGTCTTAAGTTGGGGTGAAGCCGCCCGTCAGGACCCGCCGTGCCGATCCGCGCCATCTGCCGAGACTGCCTGTGGACCGGCGATCGCAAGGTCGAGCGGTGCGGCGAGTGCGGGTCGCGCCGGATCGTCTGTCACGACGACCTGGACCAGCTGACCATCGCCCATCTGGACTGCGACGCCTTCTACGCTTCGGTGGAGAAGCGCGACCGGCCCGAACTGCGCGACAGGCCGGTGATCGTCGGCGGCGGAAGGCGCGGCGTGGTCTCGACCTGCTGCTATATCGCGCGCCAGTCGGGCGTCGGCTCGGCCATGCCGATGTTCAAGGCGCTGCAGGCCTGTCCCGACGCGGTCGTGATCAAGCCGGATTTCCGCAAATACATCGCCGCCAGCGAGGCCATATTCGGCGCGGTCGGCAGGCTGACGCCGCTGGTCCAGACCCTGTCGCTGGACGAGGCCTGGATCGACCTGGCGGGCACCGAACGACTCAATGGCGGCCCGCCGGCCTGGCAGTTGGTCCGGCTGCAGAAGCAGCTCGAGGACGACACCGGCCTGACTGTCTCGATCGGCTTGGCGACCAACCGGTTCTTGGCCAAGGTCGCCTCGGAGATGGACAAGCCGCGCGGCTTCTCGGTGCTGGGTTCGGAGGCGCAGGCGGTTCTGGCCCCCCGACCGGTCCGTATCCTGCCGGGCGTCGGGCCGGTGTTCGGTCGCGCCCTGACCAGCGACGGTTTCGCCACCGTCGGCGATCTGGCCGCGGCCGATCTGCGCGATCTGGTGCGGCGCTACGGCGAGACCGGCCTGCGCCTGCACGATCTCGCCCACGGCCGCGACGCCCGGGCGGTCAATCCGGGTTATGAGCGCAAGGGAATGAGCGCCGAGACTACTTTCAACGAGGACCTGACGACGGCCGAGGACCTCGAAGCGGAACTCTGGCCCCTTTGCGAGAAGCTGGCGTCCAAGGCCCGGCGGGACGGTTTGGCCAGCCGGGTGCTGGTGCTGAAGCTGCGTCGGACAGACTTCAGGATCGTCACCCGCCGCCTGTCCCTGCCCGAACCGGTGCAGACGGCGCGCGCCCTGTTCGCCGCCGGACGCGCGCTGATGGCCCCTGAGTTGGGCCGCCCCTATCGCCTGATCGGTATCGGCATGGCCGAGGTGATCGACGCGGTGGATGCCCCCTCCCTGTTCGAGACAACGGAGGGTCGCGCGCTGAAGACCGAGACCGCGATCGACGCCCTGCGCGCCAAATTCGGAGCCGGTGCCGTGGTGGCCGGGCGGGCGCTCAAGGGCTGACCTTCGGTCGCACCCGCCGTCACAGAACCATGATGACCGCAGGACCCGGCAAGGCCATAACGCCACCAGCAGAATCCGGAGTTTCCATGCGCCCCCATCGTCGTGAGTTGATCGCCGGCTCAGCCGCCGCCTTTGCCTTCACCGGGTTGGCCCGCAGCGTCCAGGCCCAGGCGACCGCAACGGAAGAGACCTATATCAACGAGGTCCCCGGCTACGGGCCGTTGATCCCCGACCCCAACCGGCTGCTCGACCTGCCCGAAGGCTTCACCTACCAGGTGGTCTCTCAGAGTGGCGACACCATGGACGACGGTCTGTTCGTGCCGGGCCAGTTCGACGGCATGGGTTGTTTTCCGCTGGATGGAAGCCAGGTCGCCCTGGTCCGCAACCATGAGCTCAAGGGCTCCAGTGCCCTGCACAGGAACCTGGGGCCCGGAGGTTTCCATCAGGAGCGGATCGGCCTGCTCGACGCTGCAAAGGGGTTCGACACCTATAAGGACGGTCGGTCGTTGCCGGGCGGGACGACGACCCTCGTCTACGATCTCGAAACCCGCCGGACGGTGCGCCAGCATCTGTCTTTGGCCGGAACCTCGACCAACTGCTCCGGTGGCCATACACCCTGGGGTAGCTGGCTGACCTGCGAAGAGACCACAGAGACGCCCGCAGACGCGAACGTCGGCAAGGCTCACGGCTGGGTCTTCGAAGTACCCTCCGCCGCGACCGGTCTGGTCGAACCCCTGCCGTTGAAGGCGATGGGCCGGTTCGATCATGAAGCGGTCTGCATCGATCCGCGCACCGGGATCGTCTATCTGACCGAAGACGACAATGACGGACTGTTCTACCGGTTTCTGCCCACCACGCCCGGCAAGCTCGCCGACGGCGGTCGACTGCAGGCTATGGCCTTCAAGGACCAGCCGGGTGCCGACACCCGCAACCAGGACGACAACTCATGGGCTGTCGGCGACTGGCGTGAGATCGCCTGGATCGACATGGAGGACGTCGAGGACCCTGCGGGCGACCTGCGCCAGAGAGGTCATGCGAGGGGCGCGGCCCTGGTGGCGCGCGGTGAAGGGATTTTCTGGGGCGAGGGCGAGCTTTATCTGACGGCCACGTCCGGCGGTGCGATCCGCGCCGGCCAGGTCATGCGCTATGTCCCGTCGCCGGCCGAGGGCGACCGTGGCGAGGTCCGTCGGCCCGGGCGCCTGCAACTGTTCGCCGAAAGCGCCGACAAGCGCGTGATGAACATGGTCGACAATCTGGCGATCGCGCCTTGGGGTCACCTGATCCTGTGCGAGGACAACTACTCCAGCGAGGTCCGCAACCACGTCAAGGGCGTTACCCCGGAGGGCAAGGCCTATACGATCGCCCGCAACGTCTTTACCGGAAACTCCGAGTTCGCGGGGGCCTGCTTCTCCCCGGATGGTCAGGTGATGTTCGTCAACATCCAGTACCCCGGGATCACCTTCGCGATCAGAGGC
>JBBQTX010000086.1:0-7857 GCA_038234475.1 Caulobacterales bacterium
CCGCCGGCCCCGGTCGACAAGACCGGCGGCGAGGCGCAGGTCCTGCCCGGCCTGTCCGACGACGGCTTCCTGCTCGCCAAGGACGCCGACCTGCCCGAGGTGCTGCCGGCCGCCTTCGATGACGGCCTCGAAGGCGTGACCGTCCGGCCCGGACCGATGACCGGTCGCTGGATGCTGACGCTGGGCGAGGACGGCTTGCTGCCGGGCCAGGTCCCTGACGACTTCCTGCTCGATCTGGCCGACGACGGCTTCCTGCAGGACTACACCGGCGACCTGCCGCAGGTGCTGCCGGCCGTGTTCGACGGCACGGAAGGCCTGATCGACCCGACCGGGCCGATGACCGGTCGCTGGATGCTGACGCTGGGCGAGGACGGCCTGTTGATCCCGGGTCCCGACCCGTTCGACCCTGCCCACCACCGCGACGGATGGCATTTCCAGTAGGGATGGGCTCTAGCGCCGCACCAGCCGCAGGAACTCCTCTCTGGTCCTCGGGTCGTCCCGCACCACGCCGCTCAGATGGCTGGTGGTCAGGCTGGTGCCGGGCGCGTTGACGCCGCGCAGGGTCATGCAGCTGTGCTCGGCCTCGATGACCACGCCGACACCCTGGGGCCGCAGCACCTCGTCGATGGCGGTGGCGATTTCGGACGTCATCTTCTCCTGGATCTGCAATCGCCGGGCATAGCCGCGCACCACCCGGGCCAGTTTGGAGATGCCGACCACCCGGTCGGTCGGAAGATAGCCGACGTGGGCCACGCCCACGACCGGCAGCATGTGGTGCTCGCAGAAGCTGACAAAGCGGATGTCCTTCAGCACGACCAGCTGGTTATAGCCCCCGACCTCCTCGAACGTCCGCTCCAGATACTGGCGCGGCTCGATCTCATAGCCCCCGAACAGCTCCTTGTAGCTGCGCGCCACCCGGGCCGGCGTGTCCAGCAGTCCCTCGCGCGCGGGCTCGTCGCCGGCCCATTCGATCAGGACGCGGACGGCGGCTTCGGCTTCGGCCTGGGAGATGGTCATGCCTCGCCTATAGCTCTCCCGCCCCAATATGGGGAGGGATGTCGACGCAAAGCGTCGAAAGGGTGGAGTGCGCCGGGACATCCCACCCGTCCTAACCCCGCGTTAACCACGCTCCCGGCATTTTCTGCCCGGTTCGGCCTCAGGCAGGTCGAAGGCCGACAGGCCAACGTAGAGTGCGGGAGCGTAGAATGAACGGCGCGGAAGTTATGGACGTGGGCCGCGACGCCCTGTGGCTGACGATCCAGCTTTGCGCGCCGATCCTGATGGTCGGACTGGTGGTCGGCGTGGCCATCGGCCTGATCCAGGCCCTGACCCAGATCCAGGAGCAGACGCTGATCTATGCGCCCAAGATCATCGCCATCTTCGTGTCCCTGCTGCTGTTCCTGCCCCTGATGGGGGCCATGCTGGGCGGCTTCATGCGCGAGATCGCCGTCCGCATCGCGGGCATGTGATCGTCTGACCGGTGGAGCCCTATGCCACATCGGACCAGGTCTGGCAGGGCGCGCTGATCTTTTCGCGGATCGGCGCCGTGCTGCTGATGCTGCCCGGGATCGGCGAAAGCTATGTGCCGCCGCGTATCCGCCTGGCCTTCGCCCTTGTCGTCAGCCTGGCCCTGTGGCCGGTGATCGCCGGTGCCTTGCCGGCCCTGCCCGACACCGTGGGCGGCATGGCCGGATGGATTATCCGCGAGGTCATCGTCGGCCTGATGATCGGGGCTCTGTTGCGGTCCTTCCTGACCGCCCTGGTCACGGCGGGCGAGATCGTCGCCCTGCAGACCACCCTGGCCTTCGCCCAGACGGCCAATCCGTTGCAGGCCGCGCCGGGCTCGACCATCGGTGCCTTCCTGATGCTGCTGGGCACGACCCTGGTGTTCGCCACCAACACCCATCACCTCTTCATCGCCGGCCTGGTCGGCTCCTATGAGCTGATCAGTCCCGTCGCGCCCCTCGTCACCGGAGACTTTGTCGAGCTGGCGATCCGCACCCTCGGCGACGCCTTCATGCTGGGGGTCCAGCTGTCGGCGCCGCTGCTGGTCTTCGCCCTGATCTTCAACCTTGCCTCGGGCCTGATCGGCCGGGTCATGCCGTCGTTCCAGATCTTCTTCGCCGCCGCCCCGCTCAGTATCTTGCTGGGCCTGTCGGTCTTCGCCCTCAGCCTCGGCGTCGTCGGGACGGTCTTCATCGACCGCTACCGCGCCCTGGCCCGGATATTCGCTGGAGGCGCCGGTGGCTGAAGCCCCCGATCCCGAGTCGAAAACAGAAGAGGCGACACCGCGAAAACTTGCGGACGCGCGCCTGAAGGGCGACGTCGCCAAGTCTCCGGACGTCGCTGCGGCCCTGTCGCTGACGGGAGCCGCCGCCGTGGTGCTGATGTCCGGCGGATGGTTCGCCACCTCCATGGCCGAGCAGCTCCTGCCCTTCATCGCCGCGCCCCACACCATGCTCGGCGGGCTGGAGGCCGGGGCCGGGGTCGAGATCGGGGCCATCGCCCTCTGGGCCATCGCCCCCTTCCTCGGGGTGGTCATGCTGGCGACGATCGTCGGCGGGGTCGGCGGCAACGTGGCCCAGTCCGGCCTGATTTTCACGGCCGAAAAGCTCAAGCCCAACTGGTCGCTGGTGAATCCCATCGCCGGGTTCAAACGCATCTTCGGCCCGGATGGCCTGTTCCAGTTCATCAAGACCTTCCTCAAGCTGCTGGCCGTCGGCGTGATCTGCTGGCTGGTGCTCAGGCCGCACGTCCGTGAACTCGAAAACATGGCCGCCATGCCGCCGGCGATGATCCTGCCGCTGGCGCGGGACCTGGCCATCGCCCTGATGGTGTCGACCATCATTTTTCTCGCCTTCGCCGCCGGCGCCGACTTCCTCTGGCAGAAATACCGCTTCGCCGAGCGGATGAAGATGACGATGGAAGAACTGAAGGAAGACTACAAACAGTCCGAAGGCGACCCGCACATCAAGGCCAAGCTGAAGCAGATCCGGGCCCAGCGCAGCCGCCAGCGGATGATGCAGAACGTGCCCAAGGCCACGGTCATCGTCACCAACCCGACCCACTATTCCGTGGCCCTGCGCTACGAGGCCGGCGACGCCGCCCCCGTCTGCGTCGCCAAGGGCGTGGACGCCTTGGCCCTGCGTATCCGTGAGGTGGCGCGCGAGCACGGCGTGGCGATCGTCGAGAACGTCCCCCTCGCCCGCGCCCTCTACGCCGCCGTCGACGTCGACGAGACCATTCCCCGCGAACATTTCGAGGCGGCCGCGAAGGTGATCGGCTTCGTCATGCAGAAACGCAAGAAACGTTGATCGTTCAAGGGTCTTAACCCGCCATTTACCATGCGCCCGGCATTTTCTGCCTGGCGGGTCTCAAGGCGGCACCCGTGAGTGATCGGGGCGGTACGCGTGGGCGGCTTCACGGCGGCGTTGCAGAGATTCGGGATCGGTCGGCTGACCGTGGTGCTGGGCGTCGCCGCCGGCGTCGCGGCCGTGCTGGTCGCCGTCATGCTGCGCATCGGCCAGGCCCCGGACGCCCTGCTTTATTCCAACCTCGACCTGCGCGAGGCCTCCGAGGTCACCACCGCCCTTGACAGCGCCGGTATCAAATATTCGTCCAAGGGCGACGGCTCGACCATCTTCGTCAGCCGCGACGAGGTCGGCGAGGCCCGCCTGCTGGTCGCCGGCAAGGGGCTCGTCACCTCGGGCAGCGTCGGTTACGAAATCTTCGACAACCAGTCGGTGCTGGGCCAGACCGAGTTCCAGCAGAACATGAACGCCAAGCGCGCACTCGAGGGCGAGCTCTCGCGCACCATCATGAGCATGCGGGGGATCAATTCGGCCCGGGTCATGATCGCCCTGCCGAACCGCGAGCTGTTCCAGACCCAGGCCGCCGAGCCGACCGCCGCCATCGTCGTCGGCGTGACCGGAGGCCAGCTGTCGACAGCCCAGGTCCAGGCCATCCGCAACGTGGTGGCCTCTTCGGTGCCGAACCTGAAGCCGGAAAAGGTCACCCTGACCGACACCTCCAACCGAACGCTTGCCGCCGGCTCGGACTCCGAGGGCTTCAGCGCCGCCTCGGCCCAAGACGCGCGCGACTCCACCGAGGCCCAGCTCCAGGCGCGCATCAAGGACATCGTCGAGGGTGTCGTCGGCGTCGGTGGCGCGCGGGTCCAGGTCACGGCCGACATCGACCACAGCCGGTCGACCACCCAGGAGCAGCGCTATGACCCCGACGGCCAGGTCGTACGCTCGACCTCGGCCAACGGCTCCGAAAGCGCCGACACCACCGGGGTCAGCGACGGCGGCGCCACGGCGACGAACAACATCCCCGGCGGCGCGGCCCCGGCCTCGACCCCGCAGGGCTCGCGCTCGACCGACACGACCGAGACCACCAACTACGAGATCTCCAACACCACCACGACCACGGTCAAGGAGGCCGGCGAGATCAAGCGCCTGGCCGTGTCCGTCGCGGTCGACGGCAAATGGACACCCGCCGCCAACGGCGGAGCCCCGACCTATGCCGCCCGCACGCCGCAGGAGATCGAGCAGATCAAGGCCTTGGTCGCCGCCGCCGTCGGTATCGACGCGACGCGTGGGGACAAGATCGAGGTGCTGAACGTCCGATTCAACCGCGACATCGCCGCGGTCGGTGGCGAGGAGGCCGGGTCTTCGCTGTTCGACTTCACCAAGAACGACCTGATGCGCGGGGTCGAACTGCTGGTCCTGCTGATCACCGGCCTGTTGCTGATTTTCTTCGTCCTGCGTCCGCTGCTGAAGTCGGCGTCCGGCGGCGCGGGCCCGCTGCAACTGGCGGGGGCCGGCGGAGCGCCGGTGACCTCGTTGCAGACCACCATCATGGGCGGCGCCGGTGGCGTCCTGCCCCAGCTGTCCGGACCGCCCTCGGAGATCGAGCAACGGCTCGACATCGCCCGCATCGAAGGCCAGGTGAAGGCCTCCTCCGTCAAGAGGGTCGCCGACTTCGTCGAGAAGCATCCCGACGAGTCGACTTCCATCCTGCGAACCTGGGTGCATGAAGGCTGATGGCGGCGCGTCTCGTCAGCAAGAAGCCCGCCGTCGAGGACGCCAGGAAACTGACGGGGCCCGAGAAAGCCGCTGTCATCCTGCTGTCGCTCGGTGAGGACCATACCAGACTGTGGCAGAGCCTGGACGAGGAGGAGATCAAGGAGATCTCTCAGGCCATGGCCAGCCTGGGCACGGTCAGCGCCTCGGTGGTCGAGGAACTGCTGGTCGAATTCGTCTCGGGCATGAGCGGCTCGGGCTCGGTCATGGGCAGTTTCGAACAGACCCAGCGGCTGCTGGCCTCCTTCATGCCGACCGACCGCGTCGAAGGGCTGATGGAAGAAATTCGCGGCCCGGCTGGCCGCACCATGTGGGACAAGCTCGGCAATGTGAACGAGGCCGTGCTCGCCAACTATCTGAAAAACGAGTATCCGCAGACGGTCGCCGTGGTCCTGTCCAAGATCAAGCCCGATCATGCCGCCCGGGTGCTGACCAGCCTGCCCGAGGACTTCGCCCTCGAATGCGTCCAGCGGATGCTCCGTATGGAACCGGTGCAGCGCGAAATCCTCGACAAGATCGAACAAACCCTGCGCACCGAATTCATGTCCAACTTGGCGCGCACGTCAAAGCGCGACAGCCACGAGCTGATGGCCGACATTTTCAACAGCTTCGATCGTCAGACCGAGGCCCGTTTCGTCGGCGCACTGGAAGAACGCAACCGCGAGTCCGCCGAACGTATCCGTGCCTTGATGTTCGTGTTCGAGGATCTGGCCAAGCTGGACCCCGGCGGCATCCAGACCCTGCTGCGCGCGGTCGAGAAGGATTCCCTGGGGCTGGCGCTGAAGGGATCGTCCGAATCCCTGCGCGAACTGTTCTTCTCCAACATGTCCGAGCGCGCCGCCAAGATCATGCGCGAGGACATGGAGTCGATGGGTCCGGTCCGTCTCAAGGACGTCGATCAGGCCCAGATGGCCATGGTTCAGGTCGCCAAGGATCTCGCCGCCAAGGGGGAGATCATGCTGGTCGGCCAGAGCGGCGACGACGAGTTGATTTATTGACATGACCGTTCAACTGCTCACCACGCCCTTCGCCTTCGACACCGAGTTCGACGCCGCCGGCGGCGTCGTGCCCGGCGTCGCCTTCCGCCCGATCAAGCGCTCATATGGTCCGGTCGAGGTCGAGGCCCTGGTCGCCCAGGGCCGGCTCGAGGCTCGTCAGTCAGCCTTGGCAGAGATCGAGAGCCTCCAGGCCATGGCCCTGTCCGCGATCGGTCAGGCGCTGGCGTCCGCCCTGCCCTCGCTGACCCAGGTCGCGCGGGCGCATCGCGAACAGTCGGCGGATCTGGCCCTGGCCGCCGCCCGGGTCGTGGCCGCCGCGGCGCTCGACCGGTTTCCGACCGGACCGCTGCAGGCCGCGCTTGAGGCTCTCGGTCAGGAGATCGATGCGTCGCCCCGGCTGGTGGTGCGCACCGGCGATCTGGACGATGCCACCCGCGCCCGGATCGAACGGCTCTGCGCCGACGCAGGCTTTTCGGGGGTTGTCGCCTTTCGCAACGAGCCCGACATGGCCGCCGCCGGCTTCCAGCTGGAATGGGCCGACGGTCGCGCCGCCTTCGATCCCGACGCCGCCTTCGCCCGCATGAGCGAAGCCTTGAACTCCGCCCTGGCCACCGAGGCCGGGCACGCTGAAACCCTCACAGACGGGAGGCCGTAATGGCGTCCGACACCATGGCCCTGGAAGAGTTTCCGGACTCGTCCGCGATGACCCTCGCCGATGAGGCCGGCGACAAGAGCGCCTCCGATCTGGCCCCGGTTTTCGACGTGCCGGTCAATATCTCGGCCGTCCTGGGCAAGGCGCACATGACCGTGGCCCAGCTGCTCAAGCTGAACCGCGGCAGCGTGCTGGAACTGGACCGAAAGGTCGGCGAGGCCATCGACATCTTCGTCAACAATCGTCTGGTCGCCCGCGGCGAGGTGGTGGTGGTCGAAGACCGGCTGGGCGTGACCATGACGGAAATCATCAAGACCGAAGACAGCAACGCCTGACGGCGTTGATCGGGTGGCCTGCGGGCCGTCTTGCGTAGAGATTGGAGGAGAAGACCCATGCGGCTTCTGGTGGTTGGCAGGCTCAGCGGACAGCTGGCGACGGCGGTGAAGATGGCCATGGCGCACGGCGCCAAGGTCAGTCACGTCGAGCGCGGCGATCAGGCGACGGAACAGCTGCGACGCGGGCAGGGGGCCGACCTCTTGATGGTCGATTACCGCATCGACATCGCGGCCCTGATCGCGGCCAACGAGGCCGAGCGCATCCATGTCACCGTGGTCGCCTGCGGCGTCGACGCGGACGCCAATGACGCCGCCAACGCCATCCGCGCCGGGGCCAAGGAGTTCATCCCCCTGCCGCCCGAGGCCGACCTGATCGCGGCCGTCCTGTCCGCCGTGGCCGACGACGACCGCCCCCTGATCTCGGCCGATCCGTCGATGAAGGCCGTGGTCATGCTGGCCGACCAGGTCGCGCGCTCGGAAGCCTCGATCCTGATCACCGGCGAAAGCGGCGTCGGCAAGGAGGTGATGGCCCGTTACCTCCACGCCGGATCCAAACGCGCCGACCGGGCCTTTATCAGCGTCAACTGCGCCGCCATCCCCGACAACCTGCTGGAATCCGAGCTGTTCGGGCACGAGAAGGGGTCGTTCACCGGGGCCATGGCGCGCCGCATCGGCAAGTTCGAGGAAGCCGACGGCGGCACGCTTCTGCTGGACGAGATCTCCGAGATGGACGTCCGGCTGCAGGCCAAACTGCTGCGCGCCATCCAGGAGCGGGTCATCGACCGGGT
>JBBQTX010000087.1:0-7827 GCA_038234475.1 Caulobacterales bacterium
GGGCCCGTCGCCGGACCCGCCCATCCTGTTCTCTCGGCCTGAGCCGAGCGTCGTGGATCGAAAGTCCATGTCGCCCATGCCGCCCATGCCGCCGCCCATGCCGCCGCCGGCACCGCCGCCCGAGCCCTTTTTGGGCGCCTTCGCGCCGTTTTTACGCGGGCGACGCAGACGTCTAAGTTCGTAGAGGCGGCGGCCGAATCCGGCAGAGGCCGCCGCACCAATCATGTTTGCCAGCTATCTTCTGCGGCTAATCGATGCGCGGAGCGCTAAGTAAGGAAGGTCACCATCACATGAGCCTGATCGGCTGGGGAGGGATCGCTTCGCGATCCCGCCGATGTCGTGAATCAGGCCCAGGCCTGATTCCGGAGCGCCTATCCGGGGTTGGACGCGAAGGCGTCCAAAAAGGGCTCGGGCGGCGGTGCCGGCGGCGGCATGGGCGGCGGTGCCGGCGGCGGCATGGGCGGCATGGGCGACATGGACTTTTGATCCACGACGCTCGGCTCAGGCCGAGAGAACAGGAAGGGCGGGTCCGGCGACGGGCCCGCCCTTCCGGCTTGATGTGTGGGGGTTCGGCTAGACGGTGGTCAGCTCCCCCGTCGCTATGCTGAACCTCCAGACCGACAGCGACAGATGACCCGATTTCTCGGCGTCCCGGATCCAGGGAAAGGTCCTCAGATTGGTCAGCGACAGCCTGAGCGCGGCGTCCTCGATCGTCGCCTCGAAAGCCTCGCCGGCCCCCTGCTCGGGCATCGGCCACATGACAGGTTCGGCGATGTCCACCCACGGCCCGAGAAAGTCAGGGGCGTTTTTCAGGGGACCGTGGATCATCGCGTGAATGCCGTCGCACCGGGCATGGCCGAGCAGGACGATCCGTCGGACCCTGAGGATCTTGACCGCATACTCCAGCGCCGCGCTCGTCCCGTGGCAGCCGCCGTCGGGCGCATACGCCGGGACCAGCCCCGCCACGTTACGGATCACGAACAGTTCGCCCGGCTCGGCGTCGAAGATGGTCTGCGGATCGATCCGCGAGTCGGAGCAGGCGATGACGGCGGTGGCGGGCTGTTGACGTCGTCGGGCCAGTTGGGCGTAGCGCTCCGCGAGGGCGGGCCAGGCCGTTGCCCGGAAGCGCTGATAGCCCGCCAGCAGGGGATCATCCGCGCCCGACATCACGGCCCGTCCTTCCCGTCACGGGTCCTGATCCAGGAATAGAGCATCGAGCCGCCGATCAGGCCGAGCGCCGCGTCGCGCCATCCAGGCGGGGATCCGACATCGCAGCCGACGCCTCGATTTCCAGGCCGCCAGCTGACTTTGCGATGAATCCGGCCGGTAAGGCCGCGACGCCCATGGCGTCGGAACAGGCCAGCCTGGTCAGGACGTCCTGAGTGGGAAAATTCGTCAATCAGGGGCCCGCCTTGATCCCGCAGTCAGACGCGGATGTCGAATGTATGCCGGCTGGGCCGGCGGATCAGCGTGTCGCTGTTCAGAGCGCCTGCGGGATCGACAGGTCGATCCGTGGGCGTGCTTTGGTGCGCTGCAACGCGGCCCGTCATCTGGGAGAGCTGAACGGCCCAGGCGTGAGCCGACGGGCTGAATGGCGCGAACACCTTCATCTTCGCTCTGGGTCTCTCGGGGTCAGGTCATAGAGTGCGGGATCGACGCCCGACAGTTCGCAAAGTCGCAGAACCACGACCCGCTCCTCGGCGTCGGCGACCGAGCAGACCGTTTCGATCTGGACGATGTCGCCGGGAGTCCAGACGTCGTTTTGAGCAATCGCAGGACGTTTTCGCAACAATCGGTTTGATTGGGGCATGGGGCCTCGGATTGCATCGCCTGCTGTGCGGCGATCGGCTGTTGGAGTTCGGGCGAAGCGGGTCGGCGACCGGGGAAGCCGCCGACCCTCCCGTCGCTAGCGCGGGGCGGACGTCTTTTCGCCACGGTCGAAGACGGCGAGCCGGTCCTTGATGGCCAGCTTCTTCCTCTTGATTCCCGCGATGGTGAGGTCGTCCGGGCGCCGGCGCGCCCGTTCATCCTTCAGCGCCATCTCCAGCAGGGCATGAAATCCCCGCAGCCGGCGCGCCAACACGATAGACATGGAGCCTCTCCGTCTCTGAAGGGGAGCGCTCGACGCCGAAGCCGTCGGGTTGAGGGGACAAGCAGTCGGACCCCGTCATCGAGCGCACCCGATGCGGTCCGACATCACGATCGTGGGGATCGTCAGAGGGGCCCGGGCCGCGTCGTCAAGCTGGCCGCGACGCCGTCGCCCCGCCAATCAGAAGTGATGATAGGCCCCATAAGCGCTCGTCATACCGGGATGGGACCTCGCTCAAGCGCCCGCAAGACCTCCTGCGCAAGAAGGCCGGCGGGCCCGCCCGCAGCCCGGGCTGAGACCAGGGCGATCTCGCTGTCAGTGAGCGTGGGGAGAGGCCGCCCCAGCACGGCCAGGTCGCGGGGCGCCATGGCGGCCGGGAGCACGCCGACCCCCAGGCCGGCCCGCAGGGCTGCCATCTGACCGGCGAGACTCGGCGAGGTGAAGGAGGCGCGGAAGGCGATGCCTGCGGCCGTGAGCGCGCCCAGGGCCCGTTTGCGATAGATGTCCGGAGCCGGCGCGATGATCAGCGGCAACGGCAGCAGCGACGCCTCGACGATCGAAGCGTCGAGCGCCACCCAAACCAGGGGCTCGCCCCAGACCCGAACGCCCAACTCCGGCCCGACAGGCTCACGTTTGATGAGCGCCAGATCAAGCATGCCGCGCGACATCTGGTCGAGCAGGTTGGCGGTGTAGTCGCACGTCACCGACAGTTTGATGCGGGGATGGCTGCGCGCGAAAGCGCCGAGGATGCCGGGGAGATGCATCGTGGCGATGTCCTCCGGGGCACCGAACCGAACCTCGCCCTCGAGGTCCCCGTCACCCAGCGTCGATACGATCTCGTCGTTGAGCCGCAGCAATCTCCGGGCTTGCGGCAGCAATCCAGCGCCCTCTGTCGTCAGCCCGACGCCCCCGGCTCCGCGATCGACCAGCGGCGATCGCAACTGATCCTCGAGCCGGCGGATCTGCAGGCTGATGGCCGGTTGTGTCCGGCCCAGCATTGCCGCCGTGCGCGTGAAGCTGCCGGTTTCGACGACCGTCACAAAGGCGCGCAGCAGGTCGATGTCCAGATTGACCAGCCGATCCGGCATGTCATCAGCACCCGTTATAACTCACATAACGCCAATAAACCGGGTCGACACGCCGGTCGAGGTCACCCGGGCGCACCTCCGGCGAGACCTGTGACGCATGGCGGCGATGGGGTCTGCCTGACCGTCGCCGGTACGGGCGTCGGCATGTCCGGGGCGGTGGCGCGGCGGGTGTTCGAGCCCTTCTTCACCACCCGGGGGCCGGGCGTTGCACCGGTCTGGGGCAGTCGCAGGTCTATGGTTTCTCCGTCTCTGCGCGCGGCAGTGTCGGGGTGACATCGGTCGAGGGGAAGGGGACGATCTTCACCCGGTGCCTGCCGCGCAGTCGCAGGACGCCGGTCCGCAAGGACGCGGCCGAGCCGGTCCGGGTGGGCTGAGTCCGCGCCCGGGTCAGTCCTCGGGCGCGTCTTCTGGCTTGTCACCCCGTGCGGCGGCGCGCTTTTCAGCCTTGGCGGCAGCCTTCTCGGCGGCCTTCTTGGCGTCGGCGCGATCGCGTTCCTGACGTTCGAAACTGTAGTTGGGCTTTCGGGCCATGGGCGGGTCCTTCGTTTTGGCGGTTCGCGCCGTCGGGCGACGCGGTTGAGGGCAAGGTGGGGCATGCGGCCGCCGGGGGCAACCATTGACGCTCAGGCGACGGCGACGATTTCCACCGTCCGGCCCGCGACGAAGGTCTCGTCGCCGACCCGCTTGCCGATGACAGCCACGGCAAGGGGTGAGACATGACTGACCGAGCCGGACGCCGGATCGGCCTCGTCCTCGCCGAGGATGCGCCAGGTCTGGGTGCGGCCGTCGTCGCGCTCGACCGTCACCGACCCACCGAAACGAACGCGGCCGTCCGGCTCGACCTCGACCACCATGGCGGAGGCGCGGCGGGCCGCCCAGTAGCGCAGGTCGCGGGTGGCCCGCGCCATGGCCGTGCGGTCGGCCTCGATCGATCCGGCGGCCTGCGCCGCAGCCCATGCGGCCCGGGCGGACGTGAGGGCGATCTCGATGGCGGCCAGCCCCGACGGGGTGACGAGGTTCGGGTGGGCCGAGATTGGGCGGTCGGGAAGATCGGCGGCGGTGGCCTCCAGATCCTCCTCGCGGGTAAAGGCGACGCTCATGGTACGCAAGCGTATGCCGTGAGCGGACGTTCCACGACAGTGATTTGTCCGCCGCCCGGTGTGGAACGGGGTATTGAGCCGCATGAGCGATGCGAACAGGACCGTCCACGTCATCGGTGCCGGGCCCGCCGGCCTGATGGCGGCCGAGCAGTTGGCGAAAGCCGGGCTCGCCGTGGTGGTGCATGACGCCATGCCCTCGGTCGGCCGCAAGCTGCTGATGGCGGGGCGCGGCGGGCTGAACCTGACCCATTCGGAAGGAATCGAGGCGTTCGTCGGCCGTTATGGCGCGGCTGCGGGTTCGGTCGGGGCCTGGCTGGACCGGTTTTCGCCGACGCATCTGATCGGCTGGGCCGAGGGTCTCGGCCAACCGGTCTTCACCGGCTCGTCGGGGCGGGTGTTTCCGCGCGCCATGAAGGCGTCGCCTCTTCTGCGGGCCTGGCTGGCGCGACTTGCGGGCCTCGGGGTCGAGGTTCGGACCCGGTCGCGCTGGTCCGCCTTTCGCCGGAATGACGAAGGTCTTGAATGGGTGTTCGACACGCCCGATGGCGAACGCATCGAGCGGCCGGATGCCATGGTGCTGGCCATGGGAGGGGCCAGCTGGCCAAGACTGGGCTCGGACGGGGCATGGGCGGCGATGCTGGAGGGGGTGGCGGTCGAGCCTTTCCGGCCGTCCAACGTCGGCTTCGATGTGGCGTGGTCGGGGGTGTTCGCCGACCGGTTCGCGGGTCAGCCCTTGAAGCCGTTGGCGATGACGTTTGACGGGCAGACGGTGCGCGGCGAGGCGATCGTCACGCGCTACGGGATCGAGGGCGGGGCGGTTTATGCCCTGTCGGCGGCGCTGCGGGACGCGATCGAGCGGGACGGGACGGCGGTGCTGACCGTCGACCTGAGGCCCGATGTTTCGGTCGAGGCGCTGGCCGGGCGGCTGGCCAGACCGCATGGCAAGGACAGCGTGACCAACTGGCTGCGGAAGGCGGGCGGCCTGTCCCCGGTCGCCGTCGGCCTGTTGCGCGAGATACCGGGCGAGTTGCCGCAAGGGTCCGACAAGCTGGCCAAACGGATCAAGGCCGTGCGGCTGACCCTGACCGGGGTGCAGGGTCTGGCGCGGGCGATCTCGTCGGCGGGTGGCGTGCGGCTGGACCAACTGGACGAGGGCTTGATGCTCAAGACGATGCCCGGGGTCTTCGTGGCCGGCGAGATGCTGGACTGGGAGGCCCCGACCGGCGGATATCTGCTGCAGGCGTCGATGGCCTCGGGGGCCACGGCGGCGGACGGGGTTGTGAGGTGGCTGGGCCGTGACCCGTCGTCAAAACCATAGGCCGTCATCTTCGCAAGGGTGACGGGCGGGTGCGGGGTGTCTAGGAAGCGTCCATGACCGACCTCCCCGACGTCCACGGCGTCTGCCCGCCGCGCTTCGCCGCCGTGAAGGACGCCTTCGCGGCCAATTTCACCGAGGCGCCCGAGGGGCTGAACGAGCAGGCGGCGCGGTTCAGCGTCTGTGTCGAGGGCGAGGTCGTGGTCGATCTGTGGGGCGGCTGGGCCGATGTGTCCAGGACCGTGCCCTATGACGAGACGACGCTGACGCCGGTGTTCTCGACCGGCAAGGCGGTGATGGCGCTGCTGATCGCGACCTGCGTCGAGCGGGGTCTGCTGGACTATGACACGCCGGTCGCCTCGTACTGGCCGGCGTTTGGGCAGGCGGGCAAGGACCGGATCACCGTGGCCCAGATGATGAGCCATCAGGCCGGCCTGCCGGGGTTCGGCGAGACGGTCGATCCGACCATCTGGTTCGATCGTCAGGCGGTGCTGGACCGGCTGGCGGCCCAGGCCCCGATGTGGCCGCCGGGGACGGCCTCGGGCTATCACCCCATCACCATCGGCTTTCTGGCGGGCGAGCTGTTCCGGCTGGCGGACGGGCGCAGCATGGGGACGGCCTTGCGTCAGGACTTCCCCGGTCTCGATCTGTGGATCGGCCTGCCCGAGGCCGAGCATGGCCGGGTGGCCTCACTGCGCAAACCCGCCGCGGCCCCCGATCTGGGGACCATCGACGCGATCAAGACCTCGGCCTTCCTCGACAAGGGTTCGGCTCCGGGCGGGCGCGGCTCGACCGAATGGCGGACGATGGAGATGCCCTCGGCCAATATGCACGGCACCGCGCGGGATCTGGCGCGGATCATGGGGGTGCTGGCCAATGGCGGAAGGCTGGATGGACAGACGGTGCTGTCCCCCGGCGTGCTGGCCGAGATGCTGCGCGAGCGGATTCACGGACGCGACAAGGTGGTTCCGTTCGACGTCAGCTGGGCGGCGGGGCTGATGCGCAATGAAGGTCTGCACATCTTCGGGCCCAATCCGACGGCGGTGGGGCATTGCGGCTGGGGCGGCAGCTGCGCCTTCGCCGATCCGGACGCGCGGGTGTCGGGGGCCTATGTGATGACGCGCCAGTCGCCGCACCTGATCGGGGACCCGAGGGCGGTGCGGTTGATCGGGGCGCTTTACGCGGCGCTTTAGGGCGAACCCTTAGATCCGCTCATCCCCGCGAAAGCGGGGACCCAGATCTTTCGCGGCGCACATTGTCGGGGATCGATCTCGGCGGGTCGCCGGCCGGACTGATCGCCCAAAGCACTGGGTCCCCGCTTTCGCGGGGATGAGCGGAAAGGGGAGAATCCCGGATCCCTACGGAGCCCGTCTGGGTGCCGTCAGGCCACCGATGATCCCGGCCAGAACCGCCAGCGCCGCGCAGGTCAGGATGACGACACGGAAGGCGGTGTGGAAGGCCTCGGCGGCGGCGGTGTCCAGATCGGCGCCGGCCATGACCTGACCCAGCAGGGCGCGGGCGTCGGGGCTGTCGGCGCGGGCCACGAAGACGGCGGACAGCAGCACCCCGAGCAGGGCCACGGCCAGCAGGCCGGCGACGCGGGCGACGGCGTTGTTGACGCCCGAGGCGATACCGGTGTGGCCGGGCTCGACCGCGCCCATGACGGCGGCGGTCAGGGGGCCGACGGCGAGGGTCATGCCGATGGCCAGTACCGTCATCCCGGCCAGGGGCCCGTCGACATAGCCGGCGCCGGGTCCGGGAACCGCCAGCAGGGCCAGGCCGATGCCGGCGAGGATGGGACCGATGCTCAGCGACAGCCGCGCTCCGAAACGGTCGGCCAACTTACCGGCGAAGCCCGAGAACAGACCCATGATCACGGCGAACGGCAGCATGGCGGCACCGGCCATGGTGGCGCTGAAACCCTGCACCCGGATCAGGTCATAGGGCAGGAAGAACATCGCGCCGGACAGGGCGAAATAAAGCAGCAGCGTCAACAGGTTGATTCCGCTGAACACGGACGACCGGAACAGGCCCAGCGGCATCATCGGGTGTTTCCCGCGCGCCTCGGCCCAGACGAAGACGGCCAGCAGGAGAAAGCCGCCGATCAGACCGCCGAGGATGGCTGGATGGCTCCAGCCGAGGTCGGGCGCGGCGGTCAGGCTCCAGGTCAGGGCGGCCAGACCGGTCATGGCGAGCAGGGCACCGGGCCAGTCGAGACCGCGCGCGGTCTCGTCG
>JBBQTX010000088.1:0-7823 GCA_038234475.1 Caulobacterales bacterium
GCTTCTCCATGCCCGGATTGCCCGGCGCGATGACCAGCCTGCGCACCAGCGGCGACTGCGCGATCTTCCACGCCAGGGCGTGTTCGCGGCCGCCTGATCCCACCAGCAGGATATTCATGCCCGCGCAATGACCGGACGGGCTGGGGCGGTCAAGTCGCGCATGGTGACCTCAAGCTACAATCGACCGTCGACAAAGGCCTCGGACGCCTTGTCATCCCGGACGCCGCGAGGCGGCGATCCTCAGCGGTCTAGGGCTTCCTGCTCAACCTGCTCTCTAAGAGCTTCGGCACTCACCGATGCTGGCTCAAGCCTGTCGCCTGCAATCTTCGGCGGCTTCGCCTGCCAAGCGGTTAGGCAGCCGCCTACGCTATCGTAGAACTCCGTGGCCGCCTTGATCAGTTCGGTCACTACGATTTTTCGCTGAGCGAACTTCGCACCCAAGTCCTTTACGAGCAGGACTTCGAAGGAAAGGACACTCATCCCTTCCCTATCCCGGTTGGCCAACTCGGGCGCGTCTCTCAACTTCACGAGAGGAAACTGAGTTGCCGCCGCCCGGCCCGGCCACAAGAGCCTGACGTGCACCTCGGGCGAGTCCGACTGAGACAGCTGCCTCAGAAGCCATGACACTCTCGCCTTGGTGGACTGCCGATCAGCGGGAGCTTTGAGCTTCATCTGAAGACTGATCGCGCGCTTGCGTAGGTCTGCCGAAATCTGGATCGGCCCCGCCGCGTCAGGGACCAAAATATGGTTTGTTAGGCACGCCTCGCGAGTAAGGCCTTCGAGGGAGGCCTTCATGCGCATTGCCGGGTCGCTCGCTTCCGCGCGCGACATCTGCACCCCAACATGGCCGCTCAGTTGGCGGCTCAGTACCGAGGTCACGCGATCAAGGGCTTGATGCCAAGCTCCGACAACTTCGTGACTTTCGAGCGCCTTAGCTGCTGGCAGAGCGCCAGCAGCCACCTTGCTGCAAGCATCTGCCCAAGCTGCAGGCATCTGATCAAATTCCTTCACCCCGGAACTCGGATGCAGCAGAAACCGCTGGAGTTCGCTTAGCAAGAGCAGTTGCTCCCTGTCCGCGACGTCTTCGGTCTCCCTGAGAACGTGAGCTTGAGTGATCACGTAACCCCACGACCAGTGGAACAAGTCCACTTTTCGAGTAAGCGTTCCGCTGACCGCCAGAGGGTGATGGGTCGGGAGCGAAGCGAACTGGTTCGACAGCGTTATGACGGCATCGATGCCATTCAGTTTGGCGAGGTTGAGGTAAGCCTCGATTTGTTCGTTGGTGAGTTCCGCGGCACCGACCTTCGCCTCGACCAAGGCCGTCCAAGTGGATTTGCCCGTGCTCACGACGATCAAGCCATCGGGGCGGTATTTAGCTCCAGCGATGGTCTTAAACAGGCCGACTTCTGTATAGGTCTCAATCTTTGCCCTTACGCCCATCCTCTGATCAAGGCTGGCCATCATGGCCCGGCCGAACTCGTTGACGTTCTCAAGACAGGACAAAAAGATCGATAGAGTCCGCCCCTCTTTCGATGTGTCAGCAAGCACAGGGAACAAACGAGACGGCTCGCCCCTTTGCAGGATCGATGGTAGTTTCGTCATGGACATCCTCCCTAGACTGACAACCGTTGCACGAGATCACCTCACCATCAACGATAGGCTAAGAAATCCGTTTGTCAGCACCAGCCAATCAGGTCTGAGTCGCAGGATCCGTGCCCGATAGCACCACAGTCCGTGCATCCCCCGCTAGGCACGCAGGCCTCGGGCCCCTACCCTCCCCCCATGAGCGACGACTCCTACGTCTTCGAGGGCCCGGCCGACGAACCGCCGGCGCCCGCGCGAGACAACAATCCGCCCCAGACGGTCTCCGAACTGTCGTTCGCCCTCAAGCGCACGCTCGAGGACCGGTTCGGCCATGTCCGGCTGCGGGGCGAGATCTCAAAGGTCAACCACCACGCCTCGGGCCACGTCTATCTGACGCTCAAGGACGACAAGGCGGCCATCGACGGCGTGATCTGGAAGGGGTCGGTGCGTGGCCTCGGCGTGCGGCCTGAATCCGGCCTCGAGGTCATCGTCACCGGCAAGATCACTTCCTACCCCGCCCGCTCGTCGTACCAGATCGTCATCGAGACCATGGAGGCCGCCGGGGCCGGGGCGCTGCTGGCCCAGTTCGAGCGGCTGAAGGCGAAACTGGCCGGCGAGGGGCTGTTCGAACCCGGTCGCAAACAACCCATTCCCGCCTTCCCCGCCGTGGTCGGGGTCATCACCAGCCCGACCGGGGCGGTGATCCGCGACATCCTGCACCGGATCGCCGAACGCTGGCCTTGCCGCGTCATCGTCTGGCCCTGCGTGGTCCAGGGCGAGGCCGCCGCCGGTCAGGTCGCCGCCGCCGTGCGCGGCTTCGACGCGTTTGCGCCCGGCGGCCCCATCCCCCGCCCCGACGTGGTCATCGTCGCGCGCGGCGGCGGCTCGGTCGAGGACCTCTGGGCTTTCAACGACGAGGCCCTGGCCCGCGCCGTCGCCGCCGCCACCATCCCGATCATCTCGGCTGTCGGGCACGAGACCGACACCACATTGATCGATTTCGTCTCCGACCGCCGCGCGCCGACCCCGACCGGCGCCGCCGAGATCGCCACCCCGGTGCTGGCCGACCTGGCCTATGCGGTCGCGGACCTCGACCGCCGTCTGGCCCGCGCCGGAGGCCGTATCCTTGAGGACCGCCGCATCCGGCTGCGCGCCGCCGCCCGCGGCCTGCCCGCCCGCCCCGAGGACGTGCTGGCCCTGCCGCAGCAGCGGCTGGATCACGCCGGCAGCCGGCTGGCCTCGGGCCTGAGCCGCAATCTCGCGGTGCACGAGCGTGCGCTGGTCGGTGTCGCGGGCCGCCTGTCGCCCGCCCTGCTCGACCGCGCCATGGAACGCCGCCGGGACCGGCTGACCGCCGTCGCTGCCCGTTTCGGCCCCGTCCTGCCCCGCCGTCTCGAGCGCGACACGGCCCGGCTGGCCGCTCTCGCCCGCGCCCTGACCGGACTCAACCCGAAGACGCCCAAGCCCGGCTTCGCCCGTGTCGAGAGCGAGGCCGGGGCCATGATCGCCGCCGCCGCCGCCCTTGCCGACGGTCAGGCCGTCCGTCTTGTCTTCGCCGATGGTGCCAGAGGCGCGCGCATCGACGGCGACGACCCACCGCCACCCGCCCCTCCCAAGCCCGTCGCCGCGTCCCGGCCAAGAGCCCGGCCGCCGGGTCAGGGCGATCTGTTCTGACCGGCGAAAATCGTGGCGCCTCGCCCGGGGCCACGCCGGAGCGAAATCGGTTCTGGTGGACGCAGTCCATCAAGGCCCGGATTTCGCTCCGGATTGAGGCTGGACCCTTTTTCGGATTCAGGTCGGGTCGACCTGAAACAAAAATGGTCTAGGGTTGCAGCCATGGTCAAGGGCACGGCGGAACAGGCGACACTCCACTACGGCGACGGCGAATATGCCGTGCTCAAGCCCGGCCGCGCCGTGACCTGCGCCGTCAGCGGCAGGCCCATTCCGCTGGAGACGCTGCGCTACTGGTCGGTGCGACACCAGGAGGCCTATGCCGGACCGGCCGAGGCCTTTCAGCGACTGGCCCAGGTCCCGTGACACCCGACCGGCGCGGCCTCCTGATCGGGGCCGGAGCCCTGTTCGTCTCCGGGGCAGCCCGTGCCCGGCCCGGTCGTGCCCAGACCAACGACGGTCTGGTCCTCAGCGGACGCCAGGTCCAGGGCGGTCACATCATCGGCCGGACCTGGCCCCGCGCCCTGGTCTTCGTCGACGGCGAAGCCCTGACGACGGCTTCGAGCCAGGGCCTCTTCATCGTCGGCTTCGACCGCGACGCACCGGCCAGCGTCCAGATCGAGTGCCGCGAGGGCGACCGGTCGGCGCGTCGGGTCCTCGACATCGCCCGGGGCCGGTTTCCCACCACCCGCGTCGACGGCCTGCCGCCCTCGACCATCGAGCCCGCCGATCCCGACCTGCTGGCGCGGATCCGGAGCGAGGTCGTGGTCAAGAGCGAGGGCTTCGCCAGCCGCACCGACGCCGACCATTTCGGCGACGGCTTCGACTGGCCGCTGGAGAGTTTTCGCGTCACCAGCCGCTGGGGCAGCCAGCGGGTGCTGAACGGCACGCCCGCGCGTCCCCACTACGGCATCGACCTGGCCGCGCCCCAGGGGTCGGCCATCCGGGCTCCCGCAGCGGGTCGCGTCACCCTGGCCCGACCGTCGCTGCATTTCGAGGGCGGTCTGGTCCTGATCGACCACGGCCAAGGGCTGATCACCGCCTATCTGCACCAGTCCCGGCTGGCGGTGCAGGCCGGCCAGGAGGTGATGCGCGGCGAGCTGATCGGGCGCGTCGGCATGACCGGGCGAGCCACCGGCCCCCACCTGTGCTGGCGGATGAAATGGCGGGACCGCAATCTGGACCCATCCCTTCTGGTAAAAACCTGAACGTGTGTAAGCGGTTGCGCCAGAGGCGAGAAGGCATCAACCATGGACGCCCGCCGATTCCGAACCTAACCTGTCGTCTTTAAGCCGGTCGGCGGCTGCGGCCCCAAGTCATGTCCTCTCTCAGATCAGTCCAGGTTCTCCTTATCGACGACAATCAGCACATGCGGGCGATCACGTCGGCGGTGCTGCAGTCGGCGGGCATCCCCAGGGTCAGGGAAGCCTCGGACGGGTCAGCCGGGCTGGAGGTCCTGCGCGACCACCAGATCGACCTGGCCATCGTCGACTTCAACATGTTCCCGCTGGACGGCGTGGCGTTCACCCGCCTGGTTCGCAACAGCCCCGACAGCGTCAACCCCTATCTGCCGATCATCATGATGACCGGCTATTCGGAAAAGACCCGGGTTTACGAGGCCCGCGATGCCGGGGTGAACGAATTCGTGGTCAAGCCGATCACGGCCAAAACCGTCCTCGACCGCATCCAGGCGGTGATTTTCCAGCCCCGCGCCTTCGTCAAGACCGAGGGCTATTTCGGTCCGGACCGTCGGCGAACCCTGGCGACCACCTACAAGGGTCCGATGCGTCGCAGATCGGATCAGCCCGCGGACTGATCCAGCGCGGCATAGACCCGGTCCGGCCACCGCTTGTGGACCCAGAACCAGTCGACCGGGCTCTCGCGCACCCGCTCCTCGATGAAGCTCGTGATGGCCTGCACCCCCCGAGCGATGTCGGCCTGGCGGTCGCCGGTCCGCTCCAGCGTGATCGGGTCATAGACCGTCAGCCGGAACCGCACCCCCGGCAGCCGCACCACCGACATCGGCTGCAGCACCGTGCCGAACCTCAGCGCCAGCCGGCTGGGCCCCGGCGCGGCGTTCACCGGTTGGCCAAAGAAGGTCACTTCCGGCCCTTCGGAGAATTTCTGGTCGTTCATCAGCGCCACCGACTCGCCCCGCGCCATCCCGGCCAGCAGTTCGCGCGCGCCGTCCCCGCCCTTGGGCGCGAACAGTTTGACCCCATAACGCGCCCGCGCGGCCAGGATCTGGGCATCGACATAGGGGTTGTTGGCCGCGCGATAGGTGATCTGGCACGGCACGCCCGAGCCGGTGATGGTCGCCGCCAGCGTCTCGATATTGGCGAAATGCCCGCCGGCGAAGACCACCGGCACGCCGGAGTCGCGGATCGCGTGCAGCCGCTCCATCCCGACCACCTCGATCCGGCCCTGTTTGACCAGCCGGTCCATGACGGCCGTCTCGGCGAACGTCCGCCCGGTCTGTTCCCACTGGTCCAGCGCCAGCCGTTCGCGCGCCGCCGGGTCCATGTCGGGAAAGGCGATGCGCAGGTTGCGCATCACCGTGCGCTGGGTCCCCGTGCGCGGCCCGATGGTGCGCAGCAGCCAGCCGCCCAGCGCCGACGCCCCTTCCACGCCCAGCAACCGCATCAGGCCGATGAAGCCCGCGAACGCCGCCGCTTCCAGCCGCCAGATCAGATGCTGGCGCATGTTTGCGGCGCTGCCGCCCGCAGCCGGTCCCCCGGCCGGCCCTCGGCCGGACCCGGGGGGGCTGGTCGGGCTCGGGTCGGTGTCGTCCTCACCAGGCAATCGTGATCCCGCCGTCCACCACCAGCGTCTGGCCGGTCATATAGGCCGAGGCCGGGGCCGCCAGATAGACCGCCGCCCCGGCGATCTCGTCCGGCTGGCCGATCCGCTTCAGCGGCGCGGGGTCGGTGACCTGTTTCAGCAGCTCGGGATTCTCCCACAGATATTTGGCGAAGTCGGTCTGCACCAGGCCGGGCGCGATACAGTTGACCCGCACGTTCGACGGCCCCCACTCCACCGCCAGATTGCGCGCCAGCTGCATGTCGGCCGCCTTGGAGATGTTGTAGGCACCGATCAGGGCATTGCCCCTCAGGCCCCCGATGGACGAGACGATGATCACCGACCCGTCGCGGCGCTCCAGCATCTGCGGCGCGACCATCTGGATCAGCCAGTGGTTGGAGACGACATTGTTCTGCAGGATCTTGCCGAACTGGTCGTCGCTGATCCCCGCCATCGGCCCGGCATAGGGATTGGTCGCGGCGTTGCAGACCAGGATGTCGATCCGGCCGAAGGCGGCGTTGGTCTCGTCGACCAGCCGCTGCAGGTCTTCGCGCGAGGCGATATTGGCCGGAATGGCGATCGCGCGGCCGTCGCCGTGTTTCGCATTCAACGCCGCGGCGACCTCGTCGCACGGTCCCGGCTTGCGCGAGGAAATGACCACCCGGGCCCCGTGTTCGGCCATCCGCTCGGCGATGGCCTTGCCGATGCCGCGCGAGGAACCCGTGATCACGGCCACCTTGCCGGTCAGATCGAACAATTCCATATGGTTCCCCTTCGTCCGTGCGCAGAAAAGTCTAGGCGCAACCCCCTGATACCCCGATACTCGGGCGATTCCATCCGGGAAGGCGGAACATCCGTTTCCATGCGCGCGCTCACCCAGTTCTTCCTCTTCTTCGGCTATCTGTTCCTGGCCATGACGGTCGGCGCCTTCATCTGGCGTGCGAACCTGGGTGTCGGCGCGGGCGCGGCCGGCGCGATCGCGACCCTGGCCTTGATGGCCGCCGTCCACACCTTCATCGCCAGCCGTGCCGACAAGGCCGCCCTGCGCCACGAGATCGCACAGATCCGCGACGCCTACCGCCTGCTGGCCGATGCGATGGAGTCGACCCAGGGCAGTCTGACCGACATGGCCCGGACCATCGCCGCCGGCTCGGCCACCTCGAACGAGACCCTGTCCGACGAAGTCCGCATGCTGGAGACGCTGATCCAGCAGATGAGCGTCTCGATCGACCAGCGTCTGGCCCAGCCCGCGCCGGTCAGTCCGTTCGAGGCCCGGCACCGCGAACAGTCCAACGTCCTGCTGGCGACCATCCACGACGCCCTGGCCGAGAACCGGGTCGACCTCTATCTCCAGCCGGTCGTCTCCCTGCCCCAGCGCCGCACCATCTTCTACGAGAGCTTCACCCGCCTGCGCGCCGCCGACGACCGGGTGATGATGCCGGCCGAATATCTGTCGGTGGCCGAGGGCGAGGGTCTGGTCCCCGCCATCGACAATCTACTGCTGTTCCGCTGCGCCCAGATCGTGCGCCGTCTGGCGCGTCAGGACCGCAAGGTCGGCGTCTTCTGCAACGTCGCCCTGTCATCGCTGGGCGACGAGACCTTCTTCCCCCAGTTCCTCGACTTCCTTTCCGAGAACCGCGACCTCAACCAGGCCCTGATCTTCGAACTCGGGCAGGCCACCTTCGACGCCCGCGGCGCGGTCGAGGCCCGCAACATGGCCAAGCTGGCCGACCTCGGCTTCCGCTTCTCGATCGACAAGGTCCAGACCC
>JBBQTX010000089.1:0-7812 GCA_038234475.1 Caulobacterales bacterium
TGCCGAAATTGTGGACGACGCGGGTCTGGGTGTCGTGGCCTTTTTCATGGCCCATGACGACCACGGGCGCGCCCCGAAAACGGGCCAGTCCGCCCAGGATCGCCTGGTCGTCGCCGAACTGGCGGTCCCCCTTCAGCTCGATGAAGTCGGTGAACAGCCCTTCGACATAGTCGACGAAATGCGGACGCTGGGGGTGTCGGGCGACCTGGGTCTTCATCCACGGGTCGAGGGCGGAATAGGTCTTCTTCCTCAACTGTTCGGCCTTTTGCCGTAGCTGTTCGACCTCGGCGTCGAACGAGCCGGACGTCGAGGAGAGCAGATTCAGCTCCTCGATCTTCGCCTCCAGATCGGCGATCGGCTTTTCGAACTCGAGGTAGTGGGTAGCCATCAAGGCGTCTTCATGCTCAGCGCGCCGCGCGGCGCATCGGAAGGCGGCGGAACCTAGTGGGGTCAACGCCGGGGGGCAAGGGACGGTTCAGAAGGCCTTCGGCAGACCAACCTCTTTGAGGACCTCATTGGCGGTGTGGCGACTCTTGGAACGCGGGACGAACACGGTGTTCACCTTGGCGGGATGTCTCCACCTCTCATGGCTACCCTTTGCGTTTCCGACGCGTCACCAGCCAGCGGCGTACAGGAGGGCGGTCAGTTCGGGATAGAAGTCCTTGGGCATGACGGGTTCGCTCAGAATCGATTCGCAACCGTCGCGTCTCCATCAAAACCCGACAACGCACCCGCCGTTGTAGGCGACTTCGCCAAAACACCCCGTCTCAAGCGGCCATCACTTCAAAGCCGCCCACGGCTTCGAACCTGATGGGTACGGCCCCCTGAATTCCAAGATTTTCTGCCAGCAGTTCCGGCGCGAAATGCCTCGCCAACGCTTCGAACTCGGCCAAGGTCGCAGTCTCAATGACCAGCCCCGGAATGTTGGATTCGCTGCACCAGACCTCGGCCTCGGGGTCCCAGATCGCCTTGACGCAAAAGGACTGGCTCATCGCCTGAATATGCGCCGTCAGTCGTCCCTCGCCAAGGGGTGCCTCTCCCGCACCACCTGACTGAGCCGATCCGTCGCCACGTGGGTGTAGATCTGGGTCGTGGCAATGTCGGCGTGGCCGAGCAGGGTCTGGACCACGCGCAGGTCGGCACCGCCTTCCAGCAGGTGGGTGGCGAAGGCGTGGCGCAGGACGTGGGGGCTGACCCGGGCGGAGTCGATGCCCGCGTCGATCGCCGCCTGATCCAGCATCTGGGCGAACCGGCGCGGGGTCAGGTGGCCTTTGGCCGAGGCCGAAGGAAACAGCCACGGGCTGTCCGGTACCTTTTCGGGGCGTGCGGCGTCGCGGGCGACCAGCCAGGTCTTCACCGCCTGCCGGGCCGAGGTGTTCAGCGGGGCCAGCCGCTCCTTGCCGCCCTTGCCGCGCACGATTAGCCAGGCCGGGTCGCGCCTTACCGCCTCGACGCGCAGGCCCAACAGTTCCGACACCCGCAGCCCCGAGGCATAGGCCAGTTCGACCAGGGCGACGAGGCGCAGGCCGCCCGCACCGTCGCGCGTCGCGCAGGCCGACAGCAGCTGTTCAACCTCCTCGCCCTCCAGCGTCTTGGGCAGGCTGCGGCCCTGTTTGGGCGCGTCCAGTCGCCGCGAGGGGTCATCGGTCCGCCAGCCCTCACCCAGCGCGAACCGATAGAACTGGCGCACTGCCGACCGCCGCCGCGCCTGTGTCGCGGGCGACAGCCCTCGTTTGGCAAGGCCGCCGTACCACGCCTCCACGCCGATCTCGTCGCCGCGCATCAGACCACCGGCGATCCCGCCCTCCGCGTCCGCCAGATCGCGCCCATAGGCCGACAGCGTATGGGGCGACGCGTCGCGTTCGACGGCCATCATCTCCAGGAAGGCCTCGATCTGCGGGGTGCTCATGCGCGCGGGCGCTTTGCGACGGCGGCGCTTGGTGTAGAGGGTGGTCGGGTCATGCCGTGCCTGCTTCCACCCGCTCCGTCGTCGCCCCGCCGCCTCGCGCAAGGCCGGTGATGACTTCCATGGCGATCGACGACAAACCGATTCCTGCTCATCGCCGCAGCATAGCGCTCGTCGGCCTGATGGGCGTGGGGAAATCGACCGTCGGGCGTCGGCTGGCCAAGCGTTTGGGCCTGCCGTTCGCCGACGGCGATATCGAGATCGAGGCGGCGGCCGGCATGACCGTGTCCGACATCTTCGCAGAGTTGGGCGAGGCCGAGTTCCGGGCCGGCGAGGCGCGGGTGATGAAGCGTCTGCTGGCCGGCCCGCGAATGGTGCTGGCGACCGGCGGCGGTGCGATCCTGAACTCCGATACCCGCGCGGCTCTGAAGGCCCGGGCCGTCACAGTGTGGATGCGGGCCGATCTGGACACGGTCGCCCAGCGGGTCCAGCGCCGGGACACCCGGCCCCTTCTGCGGGGTCGCGATCCGCTGGAGGCCCTCCAGGCCATGGCCGAGGTCCGATACCCGATCTATGAGACCGCCGACCTCGCCGTCGATGTCGCCAGCGGGGCCCACGCCCAGGCCGTCGATGCCATCTGCGAGGCGCTGGAAACCTGGTGGGCGGCGGCGGAGATCACGACGTGACAACAAGACTCGCGGTCACGGGAAGCGGCTTTCGGGCTTACGACGTCGTCGTGGGCCGGGGCGTGCTGGCCGGATTGGGGTCGCTTGTCGCGCCCATGGCAAGGGGTCGGACCGTGATCGTCACCGATGAAACCGTCGCGGCCCTGCATGGTCCGGCGGCGCTGGCGTCGCTGGAGGCGGCCGGTGTTCGGGCCCGGCTGCTCAGCGTACCGGCGGGTGAGGCCTCCAAGTCGTTCGCGGAACTGGAGCGCGTCATCGACCGGCTGCTGGCCTTCGGACTCGACCGCAGCGACCTGATCATAGCCTTGGGCGGCGGCGTGGTCGGCGATCTGGCCGGGCTGGCGGCCGCCCTGTTCATGCGCGGGATCGACTTCGTCCAGGTCCCCACGACCCTGCTGGCCCAGGTCGATTCTTCGGTCGGCGGCAAGACCGCTATCGACACGCCGCGCGGCAAGAATCTGGTCGGTGCCTTCCATCAGCCACGGCTGGTGGTGGCCGACATCGACCTGCTGGCGACCCTGCCGCTTCGCCAGTTGCGGTCCGGCTGGGCCGAGGTGCTGAAGCACGGTCTTATCTGCGACGCGGGCTTCTTCGACTGGCTGGCCGCGGAGGGCGCGTTGGGCGCGGCGGGCGATCCGGCGGCGCTGGAACGCGCCGTCGTCCGCTCTGTCGAGATCAAGAGTGCCATCGTCGGTGAAGACGAACGGGAGGCGGGGCGGCGCGCCCTGCTGAATCTGGGTCATACCTTCGGCCACGCCATCGAGGCCGAAGCGGGTTTCGACGAGGCCGTCGTGACGCATGGCGAAGCGGTCGCCCTGGGCTGCGTCCTGGCCTGGCGGTTCTCGGCCGCGACGGGTCTGTGCGGCGCGGATCAGGCCGACCGGGTCCAGGCCGTGATCGCCGGTGCCGGCCTGCCCACGCGACTGGCTGAGGTCGGGGCCTTCACGGCGAATGGCCTACTGGACAGGATGAGCGGCGACAAGAAGGCCGAAGGCGGCCGTCTCACCCTCATACTGGCTCGGGCGATCGGCGAGGCCTTCGTCGCCCGTCACGTCGATCTCGAGGCGGTCAGGGCGTTTCTGGTGGCGGAGGGCGCGGCATGAAGATCGAAGCGCCCGTGCTTGAGAACTGCTGGGTACGGCTGGAGCCCGCGTCGCCTGCGGTGAAGGAGGAGGTCCGCGCTGCGATAAGCGGCGACGAGGCCGCCTGGTCGATCATGGCCGGCAACGCCGCCGGCGAGGGGTTCGACGGCTGGTGGGACGGCCGGATCGGACACATGGCGGCCGGCGGCGGCCCTTGCTATGCGGTCCGGCGCGTAGCGGACGCGCGGGTGGTCGGCTCCAGCAGTCTGCACGATCTGGTTCCCGATCACCGGCGAGTTGAACTCGGCTCGACCTTCTTTCACCCGGACGCGCGGGGAGGGGTGGTCAATCCCGCCAGCAAGCGGCTGTTGCTGCAGCAAGCCTTCGACAGCGGCATCGTGCGGGTCGAGATCATCACCGACGCCATCAATGCGCGCAGCCAAGCCGCAATCGCCAAGCTGGGCGCCGTCCGCGAGGGCGTTCTGAGACGCCACAAGACGACCTGGACAGGCCGCGTCCGCGACACCGTCATGTTCTCGATCACGGATATGGACTGGCCCGGCGTTCGGGACCGGCTGGATGCGCGGCTGGCGAGTTTCTAGTCGACCGCGCGGCACTCGGTCGGCGGGCGGCCGTCGGCGGTCCAGGTGGCCATGATGCCCCGGCCACGTAGTTCGTGCCCCGAGGCCTTGTACCAGATGCCCTCGGTGGCCTGTTCCTGATACAGGTCCACCGCCGCGCCGCTGGAATTCCGAACCGTCGCCATGCGGCGAGGATTGTCGAAATCCACCGACAGACGCTCGCTGTCGCTGCACAGATAGACGGTGCGAACGATGCGGTTGACGGCACGGTCCTGGGCCTCGGCCCCGGTGCGGCGCCGGGCCGTTTGCGCCTGCTGGGCCCGATCGCGCACTGCGTCGCCGTCTGTGGGGGCGGCGGACGGCTTGGGGCCGCAGGACGCGACGATGATCACCCCGATCAGGGCGGCGGCGGCGCGTTTCATCATGGCTCCCGGACAAGCTGGGCCATTGGCCCGGTCAGGCTAACGTTCATCCGCAGCCGCCGTTCCTTTCCGACGGGCCCGGAAGAAGCCCCGCAGCAGCGCCGCACCCTCGTCGCCAAGGACTCCCCGCTCGACCGCGGGCTTCCAGTGGCAGGTCGGCTGGTCGAAGAAGCGGGGACCATGCGCCACAGCCCCTCCCTTGGGATCGTCCGCCCCCCAGACCACCCGCCCGATGCGGGCATGGCTGATGGCCCCGGCGCACATGGCGCAGGGCTCCAGTGTCACATACAGGGTCAGCCCGGTCAGACGGTAGTTGCCCAAATTCGCGGCCGCAGCGCGGAGAGCCACGATCTCGGCGTGGGCGGTCGGATCGTGCGCAGCGATCGGCCCGTTGCGTCCCTCGGCGACGACCTCGCCCGTGACTTCGTCGACGATCACGCAGCCGACGGGCGTCTCTCCCGCGTCCGCCGCCGCTTGCGCACACGCCAAGGCCATGTGCATGAACCGCTCATCATGGCCAGCCATCCAAGAGACAACGACAAGAAGCCGCGCCCGCGTCAAGACGACAGCCGCGATGGCCCCCGCAAACCTTACGCAAAATCAGGTGACAAGGGCCCGCCGCGCGCGGGCGGGAAGCCGTTCAGCAAGGACGGCAAGCCCGGCGCAAAAGCCGATGAAGGCCCCAAGCGCAGCGAGCGAATCGCCAAATCCATGGCCCGCGCCGGCATCGCCTCGCGTCGTGAGGTCGAGCGGCTGATCGGCCTTGGCAAGGTCGCCGTGAACGGCAAGATCCTCGACACCCCGGCCACCCTGGTGACCCGTGACGATGTGATCACCGTCGACGGCAAACCGATCGGCTCGGCCGAATCCACCCGTGTCTGGCGCTATCACAAGCCCGCGGGCCTGGTGACCTCGCACAATGATCCGGGCGGGCGACCCACCGTGTTCGACGCCCTGCCCAGCGGCCTGCCGCGCGTCATCTCCGTCGGCCGTCTCGATCTGAATACCGAGGGCCTGCTGCTGCTGACCAATGACGGCGAGCTCAGCCGCGCCCTGGAACTGCCCTCGACCGAGCTGGTCCGCCAGTATCGCGCCCGCGCCCGGGGCCGCGTCAGCCAGCTTCAACTGGACTCTCTGAAAGACGGCGTCACCGTCGACGGCGTCCGCTACGGCCCGATCGAGGCCAGCCTCGACAAGGCCAGGGAGAGCGAGGGCAATGCCCCCGCCAATCTGTGGATCAGTGTCTCGATCACCGAAGGCAAGAATCGTGAGGTCCGCAAGGTGCTTGAGCATCTCGGCCTGACGGTGAACCGGCTGATCCGGCTGGCCTATGGGCCGTTCCAGCTCGGCACCCTGCCGCTGGGGTCGGTCGAGGAGGTCGGGCCGCGCGTGATCCGCGAGATGCTGGCCGAACATATCCGCCCCGACAACCTGCCGCAGGGCAACACCGTCTCCACCCCGGCGCCCATCCCCGGACGCCGCACCTCGGCCCCGATCGTCAAGGGTGCGTCGGGTTCGGCGATGTCGGACCCCTCGCGCAAGCCCAGCCGCACCCGCGCTGCCGGAACAGCCGCTGCCGATGCCGCCGTACGGGTCGCCCGTCCGCCGAAGAAGGCCGGCTGGGCCAAGGCCGCGCCAAAATTCGAGCATCCCAAGAAGAATTTTACCCCCCGCGCCCGGCCCGAGGGTGCCGAGGCCGCGACCGGCGAGCGGCCGAACCGCGTCTTCAAGCCGCGCGAGGACCAGTTCATCGACCGTCCCCGCGGCGACGCCCGCACGGGTGCCCGGCCTGCGGCCCGATCGGAGGAGCGATCTGGCGAGAAGCGCCCGTTCGAGCGCAAGCCGGGCTCCAAGCCGCCGTTCGCGGGCAAGGCCGGCGACCGTCCCGGCGGCTTCTCCCGGCCCGGCGTCCCCCGCCCGGGTGCCGGTCCGGCCGGCGGGCGCGGCAGTCCGCGCGGTCCCCGCTCCAAGGGCTGATCCATGCGGATTGTCGCAGGAAGCCTGAAGGGCCGGGCCATCGCGGCACCGGACGGCCAAGGCACGCGCCCGACCTCCGACCGCGCGCGTCAGGCCATCTTCAACGTGCTCGAGCACGCCGCCTGGGCCGAGCCACTGGAGGGGATGCGGGTGATCGACCTCTACGCCGGGTCCGGAGCCCTGGGGTTCGAGGCCATCAGCCGGGGCGCGGCCTTCGCCCTGTTCGTCGAGACGGACGAGGAGGCTCGGGGTGCGATCCGCGAGAATGCCGACACCTATGGCGTCATGGGCCGCACCCGGGTGCATCGGCGCAGCGCGACCGACCTCGGCGGCCGGCCCGGATCCGACGGCGAGGCCTTCGACCTCGCCTTCCTCGATCCGCCGTATCGAAAGGGCTTGGGGGAGCAGACTCTGCTGCGGCTGCTGGAGGGCAAATGGTTGAAGGCCGGTGCCGTCGTCGTGTTCGAGCGCGGTTCGGACGAACCGGAGATCGATACGCCCGGCTACGAACGGCTGGACGCCCGCGACTATGGGGCGGCGCGGGTGCTGTTTCTCAGGGTTCCGGTTTCGGCGGGCTGAGCGCGGCGGAAATTTTCGGAGTGCACAATCGTGCACTTTGCGGCTCACGTCCCGGTGGGGCGAGGCCCAGATAGTGGTCCTCCCTGCGGTCCTCCGCCTCGCTGTCGGCGGCGATCACGGCCCGGATACCGGCGGCGTCCAGCTCCGGGAACAGGTCGGCGTCAAGGGCGGCGGATTCGTCGCGCAGCTCCAGCCACAGCCGCCGCCAGCGCCGCGCCTCGGTGGCCCGGCCCTGTTCCAGCGCCTGGGCGAAGCGCAGGCGCGCCGTCTCGATCTGGTCGTCGGCCCCCAGGTCGGCATAGATGGACAGGTCCGTCTCGCCGGGCGGCGGCTCGATCTGGTCGGCGCGCCGCCAGCCGTGGCGGCGGGCGCGGCGGCGAAAGGCGGACAGGCCCAGATCATGGCGGCGGCACACGGTCTCGGCCGCCATGCCCGACAGATAGTCGTCGCGGGCCCGGGCCCAGGTGTCGATGGAGCGGATGCGATAGGGGTCGGTCATGGCCACAGACCCTGCCACGCAGGGACGTCAGAATCGGACGTAGGGGGCGGGCCTCAGTCGCGGACGCGCGCCAGCGAGGC
>JBBQTX010000090.1:0-7793 GCA_038234475.1 Caulobacterales bacterium
GCGCTGGATGGCCTTTTCGTCCTCGCCCTCGACCTTGCCCCGGCCAAAGCCGATGGAGGCCCGGGCGTTGTCGGCGGCACCGGCATTGGTGGTCATGATCAGGATGGTGTTCCTGAAATCGACCTTCTTGCCGATGGCGTCGGTCAGCATGCCGTTGTCCATCACCTGCAGAAGGATGTTGTAGACGTCGGGGTGGGCCTTTTCGATCTCGTCCAACAAGACCACGGCGTGCGGATGCTGGTCGACGGCGTCGGTCAGCAGGCCGCCCTGGTCATGGCCGACATAGCCCGGAGGGGCGCCGATCAGTCGACTGACGGTATGGCGCTCCATATATTCCGACATGTCGAAGCGCAGCATCTCGATGCCGAGCGTAGAGGCCAACTGCTTTGCGACTTCAGTCTTGCCGACCCCGGTGGGGCCGCTGAACAGGAAGGCGCCGATGGGCTTGGACGGATCTCGCAGGCCGGCGCGGGCCAGCTTCATCGCCGCCGAGACCTGTTCGATGGCCGAGGACTGGCCGAACACGACCCGGTTCAGGTCGGCCTCCAGCGAGCGCAGGCCCTCGGTGTCGGACTTGGACACCGATTTGGCCGGGATGCGGGCCATGCGGGCGATGACGACCTCGACCTCCTTCTGGCCGATGACCTTCTTGCGCTTGGCTTCGGGCAGCAGCATCTGGCTGGCCCCCGCCTCGTCGATCACGTCGATCGCCTTGTCCGGCAGTTTGCGGTCGGTCATGTAGCGCGCCGACAGCTCGACCGCCGTGCGCAGGGCCGCGTCGGTATAACGCAGCTTGTGGTGGCCTTCGTAGGAGGTCTTGAGCCCTTTCAGGATCTTGATCGTGTCCTCGACCGTCGGCTCGTTGATGTCGATCTTCTGGAAGCGGCGGGCGAGGGCCCGGTCCTTCTCGAAATGCTGGCGGTATTCCTTGTAGGTGGTCGAGCCCATGCAGCGCAGGCTGCCCGAGGCCAGCGCCGGCTTGAGCAGGTTGGAGGCGTCCATGGCCCCGCCCGAGGTCGCGCCCGCGCCGATCACCGTATGGATTTCGTCGATGAAGAGGATGGCGTTGTCGTGCGTCTCCAGCTCCTTGACGACCTGTTTCAGCCGCTCCTCGAAGTCGCCGCGATAGCGGGTGCCGGCCAGCAGCGCCCCCATGTCGAGGCTGTAGATGGTGGCGCCTTCCAGCACCTCGGGCACTTCGTGATTGACGATCTTGCGGGCCAGGCCCTCGGCGATGGCGGTCTTGCCGACGCCGGGATCGCCGACCAGCAGCGGGTTGTTCTTGGTCCGGCGGCACAGGATCTGGATGGCCCGCTCGACCTCGGCGTGACGGCCGATCAGGGGGTCGATCTTGCCCTTTCGGGACTTCTCGTTGAGGTCGACGCAATAAGCCTCCAGCGCCTCTCCGCCGGTCTTGGCGGCGGCGGCATCCTCGGCGTCCTCGGGGCTGCCGCCGGCCTTGGCCGGGCTCTTCTCGCCCCCGCCGGCCTTCTTGGCGATGCCGTGGGCGATGTAATTGACCGCGTCGTAGCGGGTCATGTCCTGCTCCTGCAGGAAATAGGCGGCGTGGCTCTCGCGCTCGCTGAAGATGGCGACCAGCACATTGGCACCAGTGACCTCCTCGCGGCCCGAGCTCTGGACATGGATCACCGCGCGCTGGATGACGCGCTGGAAGCCGGCCGTGGGCTTGGCGTCCTCGCCGTCGCTGGTGGCCAGGGCCGCCAGATCGGTGTCGACATACAGGGTCAGCGCCGCCTTCAGGTTCACCAGGTCGACGTTGCAGGCGGTCATGACATTGGTCGCGTCCGGATCGTCGATCAGCGCCAGCAGAAGGTGCTCGAGCGTGGCGTATTCGTGCCGACGCTCGTTCGCATAATGGACGGCGCGGTGCAGGGTCTCTTCGAGAGGGCGTGAAAACGAGGGCATGAGAACAGATCCTCTCAGTCTTTTTCCATCGTGCATTGCAGCGGATGCTGGTGACGGCGGGCGGTTTCGATCACCTGGGCGACCTTGGTTTCGGCCACTTCATAGGTGAAGACCCCGCAGACCCCGACACCATGCTGGTGCACATGCAGCATGATGCGAGTCGCGTCCTCGCGGCTCTTCTGGAAGAACCGCTCCAGCACATAGATGACGAATTCCATCGGCGTGTAATCGTCGTTCAAAATCAGCACCCGGTACAACGAGGGCTTCTGAAGCTTCGGCTTGGTCTCGGTGACGGTGGCGGCCCCGAGGCCACCACCGTTCTGTTCACCTGGCCTGCGTGAAGGCGGCATTCGTGGTCCATTTTTCGGGGAGTCGATGGTTCAGATAGGCAATCATGGCCGGAATTGAAGGCGCGGCAAGTCACTCTTGAGTGGGCTGCGGTCAAAAGGCTCCGCCTTTTCGACCCGACGCCGCTTGGCGCTTGCGCGCGGACCCTGCTCATGGCCGCGTCGGATCAGGAGGTCCCGGAGGGCCGACGACCGCGGCCCAATGACAAAGGCCCCGGCGTTTCCACCGGGGCCTCCACTTACGCTTACTGGCGGTTCAGGCTTAGCGGGCGGCCTGGAACTTTTCGACCGAGGCGGTGACGCGCTCGTTGATCGGCTGGAAGCTGTTCTTGACCGAGGCGGTCACGACGTCCGTCGCCTTGGTGACTTCGGCCAGATAGGCCTCGATCGACGACTTGGCCCAGCTGGTCTGCAGCTCGAGCAGTTCCTGGACCGAACGGGCCTGCGCCATCGACTGGGCGGCGGCGACGCCGTCTTCCCAGGACTTCTTGGAGAAGGCGACAGTCTGGGCCGAGAGGGTCTCAACGCCCTTCTGGGCGGCGGTGGCCGAGGCGACGACGGCTTCCAGGTTTTGCTTGCCTTGGGTGTTCATCTCGGTCAGCGACGCGGCCGACTTGTCGGCGACTTCACGGAACGCCTTGGCACCGGCGGCTTGCGCCTGCTCGGCATTGGCCTGGAAGGTGGCCTGGGCCTTGTCGGCGGTCGCCTTGACGGTGGCGGTCGCGGTTTCGACGGTCTTCTTCACGGTTTCAGCGCTGTCAGCCATGGTGTTTCTCCTGATTGATCGCGGTCGGGGGACCGCTGTGATTGTTTCCGCGAGGAAGAACCCGTCGCGACAGGTGCCGTTATGGTGCAAGTGCGAACGAGGGTCAAGGATTTTTTGTGCAGTGCACAAAACTTCACAAATTCGTTGACCGGGTGTTTACCGTCATGAAACCCAACGGGCGCATGCTAGCCTTTCTTCAGCGTCGCGTGGTGGGGTCGCCGTCGCGCTCAAGTCTATGAGGCCTGTCGTTTGTCGCTCTCCGCCCTGATCCGTCGCGGCCTGTTGTCCCTGACCCTGATCGCCGCCCTGGCGATGACGCCGACGACTGCGCCCCTGGTCGCCCAGTCGGCCGATGGCGCGCGCTATGCGGCCATCGTGGTCGACGCTGAATCGGGCGAGGTGCTGTTCGCACGGCACGCCGACAGTCGTCGCTACCCCGCCTCCATCACCAAGGTCATGACGCTGTATATGGCTTTCGAGGCCTTGGCCGAGGGCAAGGTCAAGCTGGACGACGTCCTGACCGTGTCACCCCGCGCCGCCAGCCAGCCGCCGTCCAAACTGGGCCTCGCCGCCGGACAGACCATCACCCTGGACGACGCCATGCGCGCCACCGCCGTGCGCAGCGCCAATGACATGTCCGTGGCCATCGCCGAACACATCGGCGGGTCCGAGGCCCGCTACACCGCCCAGATGACGCTCAAGGCCAACGAACTGGGCATGACCCAGACCCGCTACGTCAACGCCAACGGCCTGCCCGACAGCCGGCAGCTGACCTCGGCGCGGGACTTGGCCATCCTGGCCCGCGCCATCATGCGAGACTACCCTCAGTACTATCGCTATTTCGGCCTTCACGACTGGGTCTACAACGGTCGGGACTACCGCAACACCAACGGCCTGCTGCGCGGTGGCGTCGGCTATGACGGCATGAAGACCGGCTACACCAACGCATCGGGCTACAATCTGGCCGCCTCGGCCGTGCGGGACGGGCGGCGCATCATCACCGTGGTGCTGGGTGGACGTTCGACCGCCAGCCGCAATGCCCATGTCGCCGCCCTGATGGACACCGGCTTCGAGGTCGAACGCGCCCGGGCGCGCGGCGAGACCATCCAGATCGCCCAGACCTTTTTCGAGGCGCGCGGTTTCGGGCTCGGTGCCGAGCCCGTCGGCCCGGTCGAATACGCCGCCGCCGACCCGGAGGACAGGGAGGCGCAGGGGAGCGTTTCGGCACTCGGGGCCGTCGCCTACACCGCCCTGCCCGTCCCGGCGGCCCAGCCGAACCGCGCTACGTCCCCGCCACCGGCGCGTCCCGTGGTTCGTGCCGAGGTCAGGACCGAGCGCCAGGGCGACCTGACCGCGACCCTGAACGGCGGCCCCGCGAGCCCGAACCGGGCGGCCCCGCCCCCGGCCAACCGCCCTCCAGCCAGACCGCCGGCGCGCGAGCCGGCCCGGGAGCCGGCTGGGCGCTGGTCCGTCCAGGTCGGGGCTTTCCGCGACGAGACCGTGGCCACCAACTGGCTGACGGAGGTCAACCGTCGTTTCCGGACCCAGTTCGCGGCCGCCGAACGCACGGTCCAGAGCGCCGAAGGCTGGTACCGCTCGCGCTTCACCGGCATGACGGAACAGTCGGCCCAGTCCGCCTGCGCCGCCCTCGCCGAGCGGCGCGTCACCTGTATGGTGGTGCGTCCGGAATAATCCTTCGCGGTGGGCCTTGGCGCAGCCAGCGGAACCGGCATAGTCTCGCCCGGCGGTTCGGGGGAGCGGCATGAGCGCGTTCGAATACATTTCTGTTCTGGCGTCGATCATCATCGGGCTGGCGCTGGTCGATATTCTGGTCAGCCTGAACCGTCTGATTCGCGCCGGCCGGTCGGTTCGCTGGCACTGGGCCGCGCCGGCCGCCGCGCTCCTCGTCGTCCTGACGATCATCCAGATCTGGTGGAGCATCTATCGTCCCCAGGACGCGCCCATGACGATCGGACAGTTCCTGCCCCTGCTGGTCCAGCTGGTGCTCCTTTTTCTGCTGGCCGCCGCCGCCTTTCCGGACGAGGTTCCGGCGGGCGGGCTGGACCTCAGGCTCTACTACGACCGCAACGGACCCTATTTCTGGAGCCTGTTCAGCGCGGCCCTGGCGTGGCTGCTTGTGGTCGACGCCATCGAACTGCTGATGAAGGGCGAATCTGTCCTGCTATTGGTCGATGCGCGCCTGGTCGATCTGGCCGTGCTCGGCGTGTTCGTCTCGCTGATCTTTGTTCGGCGGCTCTGGTGGCACGGCATCGCCCTAGTCCTGCTGGCCAGCGGCCCGCTGGGCTGGCTGTCGCGCAGCCTGGGCTGAGACCAATTCGGTCCCTTTCCCGTCGCGTCACGAACATAATTCGCGTCAAGGTTCGCGCGGGTCGAAGGGCGGGGTAACCGGCGCATGCTTGTAGAGTTTGGCCGCTGGCGCATATTCGGCGCAGCGCTCCTTGTCCTTTCGTTTCCGATCAGCGGTGCGGCGGCAGCCCAGAGTCCCGTTCCCCCGACCGAGAGCGAATCCAACGTCACCCCCTATGCCCCCGCCTATTTCGCCGAGTTCCGACCGGTCACGGCCCTGGACATGATCGGGCGCATCCCCGGGTTCCAGTTCGACGGCGGCTCATCGGCCCGCGGCTTCGCGGGCACGGCGGGCAATGTCCTGATCGACGGCGAGCGCCCGCCGACCCGCAGCGACGCCCTGTCCACGGTCCTGTCGCGCATCCCGGCGTCGCAGGTGCTGCGTATCGACGTGGTGCGCGGCGGGGCCGGCGGCATCGACATGCAGGGCAAGGCGGTGGTCGCCAATGTGATCCGTCGGCCCGACGGCGGTCTCACCGGGGCGGTTTCGGCCAATGTCTCCCTGTCCGACTTTGGTCGTCTGTCGCCGGGTTTTTCGATCCAGGCCCAGCGCCAGCGCGACGGCCGTTCGCTGGACGGGGCCTTTCAGGTCAATGCGGGCGGCGCGGACAATGGTGGCAGTCGCCTTCGCACGGCACCGGACGGCAGCCCCCTGCTGTTCTCGCGGCGCACCGGCGACTACGAATATCAAGCCGCCCAGGCCACGACCGTCTATGAAGGCCCACTGGGCGGCGGCCGGATCCGCGCCAATGCCCTGATCGCCTACAACGCCAGTACCTATGAAAGCCTCGATCTTCTCGGCCTGCCGTTTGGCTCCGAACAGAGTCTCGGCGGCGACGACGAGATCAAGCTTGAGGGTGGCCTGCGCTGGACCCGAAGTCTGCCGATGGGTATGAACCTGGAACTGGTCGGATTCCAGCAGATTGAGCAGGAAAACGGCACCAGTACCTACGACACCCCCTTCTTCACCTCCGACACCCTGTCCGAGAGCACCTCTGGCGAGAGCATCGCCAGCGCCGCGCTGAAGTTCGCGCCCCGGGGCCGCTGGAGTCTGGAGACCGGCTCCGAAGTCGCACTGAATTGGGTCGAGTCGTCCGACTCGTTCCGCCTGAACGCCTCGCCGCTGCTGCTGCCGGGAGACGACACGCGCGTGGAGGAATTGCGCAACGAGAGCTTTCTGACCGGGGTCTGGGCCCCCGGTCCGACCCTTAGCGTGGAGACCACGCTGCGTTATGAGATGTCTCGCATCACCGCCAACGGCAGCGCCGGCGACGCCGAGACCCAGCTGGCCTTCTTCAAGCCCCGGCTGAACATCGCCTGGACCCCCGGGCCCGGCCACCAGGCGAATTTCAAGATCGAGCGCAACGCCGAGCAGTTGTCGTTCGGGGCCTTCACTGCCTCAGCCTCTTTCGCGACCGGCATCTTCGGGCGCGGCAACCCGGACCTGCGCCCGGCCCAGGTCTGGCTGGCGCAGGCGCGCTATGAGCGGGTCTACGATCGTCAGGGCAGCTTCGTCGCCGAACTGACCCACGAACAGATCGACGACGTGCTCGGCCAGGTCATTGTCATGGAGACGCCACCAGGCGCGCCCGGGCCCATCGCCTTCAACATCACCCGCAACGTCGGCGAGGCCGTCCGCGACACGCTGAAGCTGACCAACCGCCTTCCGCTGGACCGCTACGGTATGACCGGAGGCATATTCTCGGCCAGCCTTCAGTTGCGTCGGTCCGAGACCGAGGACCCTGTCACCTTCGTCGATCGCCGCCTGTCGGGGGAACAGCCCCTCACCTGGAGTCTGGGCCTGAGCCAGAACCTGGTCGCCCAGCGCATCAACTGGAGCGTCAATCTGTCCAGCGGACAGTCGCAGGAATCATTCTCGCCCCGCACCATCTCCAGCTTCCGCTCCGATCCGACGTTCAGCGCCGGCCTGACCTATCGGCCCGACTCCAAACTCAGCCTCTCGGGCAACCTGTTCGTCGGCAGCGTCTTCGAGAACGATTTCACCCTCTTCGCGGCCGCCCGCCCAAACGGCGCGGTCCTCTACAACGAGAGGAACAGGTCCCACGGCCAGGTGCAGGCCTCGATCTCGTTGCGGCGGGCGTTCTAGGCGGGCGTTCCAGCGCCGGGCGTGCCTGGCTTCGAACAACGGTTGCCCCCCCGCGCCTTTTCCCCTATACGCGCCGCCTTTCCAGGGCTTCGGTCCCGGCTGCGGAACACCAAAGGGTTCGGGAAGTCATCCCGGCCGCCGCGCCAGGATCCATCGTGGGAGAGGACTTACCCGGTCCCCTCGCGCCGACGCCCTACAAGGGAGACACCGCATGGCTCTTTACGAGCACACGGTCATGTCGCGCCAGGATATCAGCGCGCAACAGGCCGAAGCGCTGAAC
>JBBQTX010000091.1:0-7737 GCA_038234475.1 Caulobacterales bacterium
GTGGGACAAGGCCACGCACGGGCCGCGCCTTCACGATGTCCGAGCCGAACAATATCCCCCTGGTCATCGCCGCGACGCCTGCGGTGATGACGGCGTGGACCCGTTCGGGGATGATCCGGTTGATCCGCTGCTGCGTCCCGCGCGTGGCCTTGTCCCACAGCCCCGGCCGTGTCAGCACCGTGGCCCGCCAAGCCTCGACCTCGGCGCGCACCGTCGTCTCGTCCACGACCGTGATCAGGTTTGACGGCACGGCCTCGGCGGCGACGAACTCGGGACGGGTTTCGATCGGGCGGGTCATGGTCGATCCGTTGTGCAGCGTCACGGTTGCAGGCGATAGCGCGCGGGTCTAGACCGCCGCCACGGTTTGCCCCACCCAGATCAACCGGCCTCAAGTAGCGCGAAGCGCGGTAGGCCCCCAAACAATGGCCTCAAGTAGCGCGTGAGCGCGATCGGCCCCTGGAGACAAATATGGCTCGCGCGAAGATCGCCCTCATCGGCGCCGGCATGATCGGCGGCACCCTGGCTCACGTGGCCGCGCGCGAAGCGCTGGGCGACATCATCCTGTTCGACATCGCCGAGGGCACCCCCCAGGGCAAGGCGCTGGACATCGCCGAGGCCACCGCTGTCATGGGCTCGGACGTCACGCTCAAGGGCGCCAACGACTATGCCGACATCGCGGGGGCCGACGTCTGCATCGTCACCGCCGGCGTGCCGCGCAAGCCGGGCATGAGCCGCGACGACCTGATCGGCATCAATCTGAAGGTCATGAAGGCCGTCGGCGAGGGCATCAAACAGCACGCCCCCGACGCCTTCGTCATCTGCATCACCAACCCGCTCGACGCCATGGTCTGGGCGCTGCAGAAATTCTCGGGCCTGCCGAAGAACAAGGTCGTCGGCATGGCCGGCGTGCTCGACTCGGCGCGGTTCGCGTATTTCCTCGCTGAAAAGACCGGCGTCTCGGTGCAGGACATCCACGCCTGGACCCTGGGCGGACACGGCGACGACATGGTTCCGATGGTGCGCCATTCGACCATCGGCGGCCTGCCCTTGCCCGACGCCGTCAAGGCCGGCTTCCTCAGCCAGGCCGAGTTGGACGCCATCGTCGATCGCACGAGAAAAGGCGGCGGCGAGATCGTCGCCCTGCTCAAGACCGGCTCGGCCTTCTACGCCCCGGCCGAGAGCGCCATCGCCATGGCCCGCTCCTATCTGCTCGACCAGAAGCGCGTCCTGCCCTGCGCCGTCTGGCTGTCGGGCGAATACGGCCTCAAAGATCTCTACGTCGGCGTCCCCGCCATGATCGGCGCCGGTGGCGTCGAAAAGGTGGTCGTATTCACCACCAACGACGAGGAAAAGGCTATGTTCGTCAAGTCGGTCGAGTCCGTGAACGGCCTGATCCAGGCCTGCAAGGACATCGACGGAAGTCTGGCTTAGGGTGCTGTCGCGCGCGACTCGGTCGCTCGCCGCTTGAGGGCGATACGGCGTCAGGGATACTGAAAGGCCCCGGAGCGATCCGCAGCCTTTTGCTTTGGCGTAGGGGCGATCCAACGGCCTCCAAGGGTCACCGCTTGGCGTGCAGGCACGAGTCCGCCCCACCCGTGGCAGACATTCGTCGCAAACCTGACGAGAGTTGCTTTATTCCGATTAAGCGCAAAGGCGTCTCACGTGATCCGTTTTGGTGCCACGGAATCACTCGCCGGGAAGGTTTCCTGTAGCCCCTCATCGATCAGAGCTTCCTGCCGGTCTTCGGCCTCATCCAGTTGAGGTTTCAGCTGGTCAGGCTTTCCGGTCTCTGGTTTTGCGGTGACGGCGAAAGGGCCGTTCACATCGCTGTCGCGCTGCTGATCGGATCGGGTCCGGTTCGTCATTCTGCTTTCTCCGATTGCGCAATGCCGCCACGGTCAGCACCTCCGTTTGGGCTCGTTCTCGACGAGATTGACCGCGAGCCGTACCGAGCCGACGGAAAACTAGTGTCGTATCGCTACTAGCCTGTTGTGAATGTGATTTGTCAACGCTATCATTTTCATCGGATCTGGAGCTGAAGATGGACAGTCGCTTCGTCGTGGAAATGATCTTGCACCTGGGGCATATCACGTCCCGTGACCGGCTGGCGCGTGGGCTGACTCCGGCCCAGTGGTCGGTGCTCAGATATTTTGCGCGGGCCAATCGCTTCTCCCGAACCCCTTCTGCCTTCGCCGAGTTCCATTGCACGACCCGGGGCACCGCATCGCAGACGATCAAAGGCCTCGAAACCCAAGGGTATTTGACGCGCATGCGATCGGAGGTGGACGGCCGAAGCGCTCGGCTTGATCTGACCGACAAAGCCTGGGCCATTCTTGATCACGACCCCCTCGAAGCTCTGGTCCGCGCCGCCGACGCGCTACCCCTCAGGGGCCGCGGACATCTCGCCGGCGGCCTGCAGCGCATGCTTGGCCATGTGGCGAGCGAAGGAGGCAAGCCTGCCTTTGGCACATGCATCTCGTGTGAGCATCTCGAAGGCGGCGGCTGCAGCCGGGACGATCAGCCCCGGTACGCATGCGGTTTCCTCGGCGAACCCCTGCTTCCCGGAGAACTCGACGGTCTCTGCATCAACTTCGTTCCGGGCAAACCCATGATGCTCACGAGCGCTTTCGCCGGGGCCACACCGTGATGAGCTCTGTTCCAGAATCAGCGATCTCCATCGAAGACGGCGAGATCACCATCGATGCCGGGCTGGTCGCGTCCAAGCTCGGGGTCTCGACCGCATCATTCAAGGCCGGAATGACCAAGGGCATTGCCTCCACCTTCGCCGAGACCGGCATGGACGAGGACGTCGGACGCACTCGTCTTACTTTCAGGTATCGCTGGCGAACCTGGACGATAGTGGTCGATCCAGACGGCAGTTTCAGCGAGAGCACGGCCCCCGCCCCCACCGCTGCGCCGACGAACACGGATCGCGTGAGTCCGGGAGATTTGATCAGGCGCGGCTCGTGACGGCCAGGACTTGGGATTCTGCCGCCCGGACGACGGTTGAGGGCAATACGGTTGAAGCGCTCGCCGGCCGACTTCGGGCGCATCTTCAGACGCTCGCCGGACTGCGCTTGCCGATCACCTATCGGGAAGCGGCCAAAGCGCTGCTGCTCTCGCCTCCAAACACCATTCGTCAAGTCACGGACGCTTTGGAGCAGATCATGACTGAAGACGCAGCGGCGGACCGCCCCTTCATCGCGGCCATGGTCATCAGCAAGATGCGGGGCGGCTTGCCGGCGCCGGGGTTCTTCGACTGCGCGGCACGGCTCGGACGCTTCGGCGGCGATGCAACCTGCCTGGATGCATCGGCTTTTCATGCGGTCGAAATCAACGCGGCGTTCGCCCTATGGGCGCGGCCAAGGGAGCGCCTGCTTGATTGAGCGAGCGCATGGCCCGTCATTCGGCCAAGGCCCTGGCAATAAAGCCAGGGACATCCCAAGCCGGGCGGCTGCGGTGTCCGTTGCCCGCAGGGGATTGTGGTCGGCGCACCCGGCCTTGGTCAGGCCACCTCAATCATCTCGTCCTACCGCAGGATGAGACTGCTTTTCCAGAAATCCGAGAAACGATCAGGGGACGATTTCATGACTGAACCATTCACCGAGACAATGCGGCGGGAGTGCTCTGAAATCTGGGACGCGCAACTGGCGCACCCATTCGTGGTGGCGCTCGCCGACGGAACGCTCCCGCAGGCGACGTTCCAGTTTTATATCCTGCAGGACGCCCGCTTCCTCACCGACCTTGCGAAGACGTTCGCCTTCGCCGCGACGAAAACCGACGACCGCGACCGTATCCTGAAGTTCGGCGAATTCCTCATCGACACGGTGCGGGTGGAGCGCGCCCTCCACGAGATGTACGCTGAGCGTTTCGGTCTGACGATGGCGCAGATGGCTGCAACGCCAATGGCGCCGACGAGCTACGCCTACACACGCCACATGCTCCAGGTCGCGGCGACGGGGTCACTCGCGGAGGTCGTCACCGTGATGCTCCCCTGCGCGTGGATCTATGCGGTCATCGGGGAGCATTTTACCGCATTGGGGGAGCCGCCCACCGGCCACCCTTATCGCGACTGGCTGGCGATGTACGCGAACCCGGACTTCGCGGCCGTGGGCGCGTGGTTGCGCGCGGTCGTCGATGACGAGGCAGCGCGAATGGACGATCGCGGCCGCCAGCGGCTCCGCGACATCTTCCGCACAAGCAGCGAGTACGAGTGGCTTTTCTGGCAGATGGCATGGACGCGCGAAGAGGCACTGTCAGCCCGGAATTGGCAGGTTGATTTGGCCAGTTCCAAGAAGCCCCTGACGGGTCTCTTTCAGCCAACCGAACCCAACCACGCCGCCTGATGTCCACGTCCGGTTGCAATCCCCAAGCGATGTTCCGAGAGTCCAATTCCGGTTTCTTGAAATCGCCCGCGCCCCCTGTGCGGCGTCCGTCCAAATCCTCCCCCGTTCCTCGGAGGAGGGATTAGTTCGTCGCCGGCACCGCCGCCGCCAACCCTTGCGCAAACGTCCGCAGCATCTGCAGCCAGATCACCACCGGTTCCTGCAACTGGCCGGGGCCGGTGCTGGTCAGGACCAGATCGTACTGGACGATGGCGCCGGCCTCGCCACCGGCCGCCGCGGGCACGAAAAAGGCCTTCAGATAGCGGTTCTCGCGGTTCCAGGCGTTGATCTGATCCTGGGTGATCGGACCGGTGAAGCTGGCGCTGAATTGGGCGTCGTCGCACAGGGCCGCGCCGCAGGCGTAGAAGGTCAGGCTCCACGGCAAGGGCTGGTCGGCCACCTTCAGGGTCTGGGCCCCCTGCTCGCCGACCACCGGCTCGGCCACCGTGCCGCCAAGGCCGATCAGCCAGGCGCGGGCCTCGATAACCGTCACGCCTTTCACCGGGGCCGGGGCCGCGGCGGGTGCCGGCGTTTGCGCCAGGGCCGTTACCGGAGCAGCGGCGGCCAGCGACAGGACAGCGAACAGGGCGGGCAGTCGACGCATGGCGGGTCTCCGTGGGGTCGGTCCGGTTAGAGCGGGCCTGGCGAGCGGAAATATGGCGAGGATTCTAGACCGAACGTGGTCGGGCCAGCCACTCCGCCCCGGCCATTTCGTTCAGCCGTGACGCGGTGCGCACGAATTCGAACGCCCCGACGCCTTCGCGGTACAGGGCCTCGGGGGCCGCCGCCGCCAGCGCCACCAGCCGCGTCCCGGCCTCGTACAGGGCATCGATCAGGGTCACGAACCGCCGCGCCTCCTGCGCATTGGCCGGACCCAGCACCGGGATGTCCTCCAGGAACAGGGTGTGGAAGCGCGCGGCGATGGCCAGATAGTCCGGCGGCCCCAGCGCCGTGCCGCACAGGTCCGCGAAGCGCGCGCGCGCCAGGCCGCCGTCCGTACGCGCTATCACCAGCTCGCGGCCCAGCACCGTCAGCCGGGTCGGACACTCCTGCTGGTCGCCCTTCAATTCGGCCCACAGGGTCTCGAAGCCCGCTCGCCGCCCGGGATCGTCGCCAGTGTACCAGACCCGCGTCCCCATCAGCCGGTCCAGCCGCCAGTCTCGGGCACCCGAGACGCTGACCACCTGGCACCGCGCCTCGATCAGGTCGATGAAGGGCACGAACAGTTCGCGATTGACACCGTTCGAATACAACTGGTCCGGGGCCCGGTTCGAGGTCACCGCCAGCACCACCCGGTGCTCGAACAAGGCCTCGAAAAGCCGCCCCAGGATCAGGGCATCGGCGATGTCGGTGACCTGCAGCTCGTCGAAACACAGCAGCCGCGCCTCGGAGGCGATCAGGGCAGCGACCGGCGCGATCGGATCGTCGCCGCGATGCTGGCCGAACACCCGTTTCCGGGCCGTGGCGTCGCCCTCGCGCCAGTCCCGCATCAGGCCGTGCACCCGCGCCAGGAAGGCATGGAAATGCGCCCGGACCTTTTTCTTCTCCGGCGCGCAGGCGAAGAACAGGTCCATCAGTATGGACTTGCCCCGCCCCGGCGGTCCCCACAGATAGACCCCTCGCACCTCGGGCACGCCGCCGAACAGGCCGCGCTGGCTGAGATCCTTCTCCAGCCGTGACAGGGCCTCGACCACCGGAACCTGCGACGGATCAGCCGTCAGCCGCCCGTCCTTCAGACGCTTGTCATAAGCGGCGCGAATGCGTGATCCCATGGATCCCGGCCTTAGCGGGGCAGGCGGCTGCTGAAAAGCGATTGCTTCGCGGCGGCGAAGGCCCACATAGGCAGCCAGCAACATAAAACCCGCCCTTAAGCAGCGAGCGACCGCGTCGCGAGCGTCGGGCGGTCAAGGACCAACCCCAATCGCGCTCGAGCAGCGAGCCGCCGCGCGGCAAGCGCTAGCGCAAGGAACAATGTCATGGGCTATCGCGTCGCCGTCATAGGCGCCACCGGCAACGTCGGTCGGGAAATGCTGAACATCCTCGATGAGCTGAACTTCCCCGTCGAGGCCATGCACGCCGTCGCCTCGCGCAAATCCAAGGGCGTGGAGGTCTCCTGGGGCGACAGGACGATCAAATGCCAGGACATCGAGACGTTCGATTTCTCGACCGTCGACTTGGTGCTGATGAGCGCCGGCGGCGAGGCCTCGCGCCTGTGGTCGGAAAAGATCGGCAAGGCCGGCCCCATCGTCATCGACAATTCCTCGGCCTTCCGCATGGACCCGGACGTGCCGCTGATCGTGCCCGAGGTGAACCCCGACGCCATCAAGCTGGCGACGAAGAAGAACATCATCGCCAACCCCAACTGCTCGACCGCCCAGCTGGTCGTGGCGCTCAAGCCCCTGCATGACGCGGCGAAGATCAAACGCTGCGTGGTCTCGACCTACCAATCGGTCTCGGGGGCCGGCAAGGCGGGCATGGACGAGCTGTGGAACCAGACCAAGGCCATCTACGGCCTCGGCGACGCCCGCCCCAAACTGTTCCCCAAACAGATCGCCTTCAACGTCATCCCCTATATCGGCGCCTTCCTCGACGACGGCTCGACCGACGAGGAGGCCAAGATGTCGAAGGAAACCCACAAGATCCTCGACCCCGACATCAAACTGACCGTCACCTGCGTGCGGGTGCCCGTCTTCGTCGGCCATTCGGAATCCGTGAACCTCGAGTTCGATCGCCCCATCAGCCCCGACGAGGCCCGCGCCATCCTGCGCGACGCCCCCGGCGTCATGGTCATCGATAAGCAGGAGCACGACGGCTACATCACGCCGGTCGACGCCTCCGGCGAACACGCCGTCTATGTCTCGCGCATCCGCAAGGACCACACGGTCGAAAACGGCCTTCTGCTCTGGATCGTCTCCGACAACCTGCGCAAGGGCGCGGCCCTGAACGCCGTCCAGATCGCCCAGCTGCTGGACGAGACGGGCACGATCAAGCCGTCCTCGGGATATCGCTCGATTACCGTTTAACGCCCCCTCTCCCGGCGGGAGAGGGCATGAGCGCACGGCGACGCCGTCGTCCTTGCGCGAAAGGGTGCGGGGCAACGCCCCGGGGACGGCTTCGCCGCTTCACCACTCGACCCTCATCCGGCCCTCCGGGCCACCTTCTCCCAACGGGAGAAGGAAGCAGAATCGCCGACCATGACAGCCACCCCGTCCGCCGCCCCCCGCGCCGCCCTGATGTCCGCCTTCGGCTGCTATGTCCTGTGGGGTTTCATGCCCCTGCTGTTCATGGGTCAGGCGGCGGCAGGCTTCGACTCGCTGGAGATCCTCGCCCACCGCGCGCTCTGGGCCGTCGC
>JBBQTX010000092.1:0-7728 GCA_038234475.1 Caulobacterales bacterium
CGAATGGTCCGCGAGGGCATCGATTTCGTCGTCTTCGATGCCAAGACCAACGACGATCTGACGCGTCAGATCCTGACCCAGATCATCTTCGAGGAAGAAAGCCGCGGCGAGGCCCTGCTGCCGGTCCAGTTCCTGCGCCAGTTGATCGGCTTCTACGGCGGCCAGATGCAGGGCGTCCTGCCCAGCTATCTGGAGATGTCGCTCGACAATTTCAGCCGCCAGCAGGAACAGATCCGCGGCCAGTTCTCCAAGGCCTTCGGGGCCGCGCCCGGAGCCGGCCTGATCGACGAGGCGGTCAAGCGCAATATGACCCTGTTCACCGACGCCATGACGATGTGGCCCGGCTTCAGCGCCCTGACCCCGGCTGCCCGCAGCGCCCCGTCGGAAGCCGAACCGGCCGCCGATCCCCTGGCGGAGATGCGCCGCCAGATGGACGAGATGCGCCGGCAGCTGGACAAGCTGTCCTCGCCTCCCGCCAAGGGCGACTGACATGACCGACGAGGTCCGTCCCGTCGGCCCGGTCGAAGGCCGGGGCCAACGCCAGGAGGGCCGGCGCGCGGCCGAGCGCCGGGCTGAAGACCGGCGCGCGGCCTCATCCTCCCGGGCCCTCGTGCCGACGGATGTTCCGCCCGCCGCTGCCGACGCCCCGGCAAGAGCTGCCGCCATTCCGCCGTCCGACGCCGCCGCCGCCGCGTTTGCCGCCCAGGTGCTGGGTCAGTCCGGCCAGCGTCGCGGCCTGAAAGGCGGGCCACCGGTTCTGGAGGCTGCCCGCTCGGCCTATCTGGGGACCGAACACTCGGGGGGGGGCGAGCGCCGACCCCAGCCCGGCAAGGCGAAAGACACCGACATCTGAGGGTTCGGCACGGTCCTTGCTGAACGTCACGGCTTCAAGCCTCGTTCGGGACCGCCGCCATGTTGACCCTGCTTACACGAACCCTCGACGTCGCGGTCGTGGCGCTGATATTCGTGGCTTTCTCGTAAGGAGAGATCAGCCCGCGCCACCGCTGAAATCGAGGTCCTTGCGGGCCGAGATGATGGTGACGATGAAGCCTGCAAGCACGTCCAGCATGACCATGGTCATGATCAGGAAGAAGGTCGAGGTGGCGAACCCCTTGATCAGCAGGAACATCACCAAACAGACCACCAGCAGGATCATCGAGAGGGCGTGGTTGACGATCGCCACCTTCTGGCTCGACGTCGACTTCAGCAGCTCGAAGAACAGCAGGATCAGCGACAGGAACAGGATCAGGTCGCCGACCCCTACATCCCAGCGCGCGCCGGAAGCCATCGGCATCGAGAACAGTGAGTCGCGCAGTGCCGCAGCCCCGACGGCGGTTTCGGCGCCGCCGATCACGCCGAACAGGACGACCAAAGCATAGATTGCCACGGGAATGACCAGCAGCGGCAAGGCGATCAGCATGGCTGATGCTCCATCGGCGACAGGCCATCACGACCGCGCTCGTTAACGACGCATACCCCGGTTCGCTCCATACGGCTACGCCGCTTCGCCTGTCAGGCGACTCGGTCGAACTCGCTGACCGCGCCGGGCCGACGGGAGCGGGATTTCAGCCACATCATCCCCAGCAGGTCCGACAGGGAGGCGACCAGCCGGCCCCAGTTGGTGTATTTCGACCGACCGGTCTCGCGATGACGGTGATCCACATCGAGATAGCGGTTTTCGTAGCCCTCGCGGATCATCAGAGCCGGGAGATAACGGTGGATGTGATCGAAGTAGGGCAGGCGCAGGAAGACGTCGCGGCGGAAGGCCTTCAGCCCGCAGCCGGTGTCGTCCGCGTCGTCAGAAAGCAGCTTCTTCCGGATTCGATTGGCCCAGAGCGACGCCCAGCGCTTGGCCCCGGAATCCTGGCGTGTGGCGCGGCGTCCGCCGACCAGGGCCACGATCGGCGGCGAGGCCGCCAGCAGATCGACCAGTCGGGGGGCGTCGGCCGGTGGGTTCTGGCCGTCGCCGTCCAGGGTCACGACTATGGCGCCGCGTGCGGCGAGCACGCCGGTGCGCACCGCCCGGCTCTGCCCGGCGTTGGCACCGTGGGCGAGCACGCGCAGGGTCGGCAGTTCGGCCATCAGCCCGCGCAACTCCGCCAAGGTCCCGTCGCGTGAGGCGTCGTCGACGAACACCATCTCATAGGAGCGACCGGCGAAAGCGGCCGCGATCTCGCGCGCCAGCGGACCTGCCGCGCCTTTCTCGTCGTGGACAGGCACGACGACGGATATATCAGGGATGGCCTCGATCATCGGCGCTCTCTAGCCGAGTTCGGCAGATTGCGGGAGAGCGTCCCGACCACCGCCTGAAACCGGGAACCTGACGCCGGACGAAACACCATGTTAGGAACACCCCCATGATGCGTCCCGACCTCGACCGATTCATTGCCGGCTGGCGTGGCCCGCTTCTGGCGGCGCTGGTCGCCCTGTTGGCGGGTCTGCCGGTGCTGCTGCTCTTGCCGCCACTGGACCGCGACGAGAGCCGCTACGCCCAGGCGACGTCGCAGATGCTCGAGACGGGCGACTATGTCGATATCCGTTTCCAGGACGACCCTCGATGGAAGAAGCCCGTGGGCATCTACTGGATGCAGGCGGCGGCCGTCGCTGTCACGTCCAAGGTCGAAGATCGCGATATTGCCCCCTACCGGATCCCATCCATCCTGGGGGCCATGCTGGCCGCTGCCGCAGTGGCCTGGGCCGGTGCGGCCCTGTTCGGGCAGCGGGCGGGCTTTCTAGCCGGGGCGATCATGGGTGCCAGCTTCCTGCTGTCGACCGAGGCCGGGATCGCCAAGACCGACGCGATGCTGTGTGCCGCCGTAACCCTGGCGATGGCCGGTCTGGCCCGCATCTATCTGGCCACGCGCGCCGGAGAGATGCCGAGAAGGGCGTGGAAGCTGGCCTTCTGGCTCGGCCTGGGTCTGTCGATCCTGGTCAAGGGACCCATCGGCTTGGTCGTCATCGTCCCGGCGATGATCGCCCTGTCGGTCTGGGACCGGGATGCCGCGTGGCTCAAGCGACTCGGCTGGGGGTGGGGTTTGCCGCTGGTGGCGTTGATCGTGGGTCCGTGGGCCATAGCCGTCACCATCGCCACCGACGGCGGCTTCTGGCGCGAAGCCATAGTCGGCGATCTGGCGCCCAAGGTGGCGGGCGGCGACGAGGGGCATGGGGTCGCGCCCGGATTTTACGTGTTGATCGCGCCGCTGCTGATCTTCCCGGCCACCCTGCTGTTGCCCGCCGCCCTCTCGACCGGCTGGCACAGACGGGCTGAACCAGCGATCCGCTTTCTGGTGTGCTGGCTGGTTCCGGCCTGGCTGATCTTCGAACTGACGCCAACAAAATTGGCCCACTATACCTTGCCGACCTTCGGTGCCCTGGCCCTGCTCGCCGCTGCGGCCCTGACCCGGCCGATCGGCAAGGTTTCGCGCTTCGCCGGGGCGGGGCTGGCGATTCTGGCCGGGCTGATCCTCGCCGCGATCGTGGTCTATGGTCTGACGGAATTCGGAAGGTCGACGGCCCAGACCTGGGCCACGATCACCATCGTCTTCGCCGTCCTGGCGGCGCTGATCGGCGCCTTTCTGCTGCTGCATCGCGCGGCGGTCACCGCCCTGGTCGTGTCCCTGGCCCTCGGCATCGTGGCCCACGGAACGCTGGCGGGCACATTGCGCCAACTGCGACCGCTGTCGGTCGCCCCACAGCTGCAGAAGGCGCTTGAGCAGGCGGACCTTCAGCCGCGTCCGGGGCGACCGGGTCCGGTGGCCATCACGGGCTTCCATGAGCCCAGTTTCGTCTTCCTGAACGGTCGCGATACCGATTTGACCGACGCCGAAGGTGCCGCCCGGGCCCTGTCCGAGGGCCGCCCGGCGATCGTCGAGGCGCGCGAGGCCGACGCCTTCCGGACGGAGAGCGCCCGTCTGGGAGTCACCGGCCGGGCCGTCGCCGTGGTGCGGGGTCACAACTATTCCAAGGGAGATGACGTCACCCTGACCGTCTATGCGCCGCCCGGCACCGCGCCCGCCGTCGCGGCGTCCGCCCGGTGAGCCGCCACATCACCATCGTCGAGGTCGGGCCGCGTGACGGCCTGCAGAACGAAACCACGGTCATCGAACCCGGCGTCCGCGCCGATTTCGTGCGACGGCTGGAGGCCGCCGGGGCCCGCCGGATCGAGGCCGTCAGCTTCGTCCATCCGAAATACGTGCCCCAGATGGCGGGTGCCGAAGAGGTCATGGCCGCGCTCCCGCATGACAAGGGTCGCAGCCGCATCGGCCTTGTCCTGAACGGCAAGGGCTATGACCGCGCCCTCGGCACGGCGGTGGACGAGGTAAACATCGCCATGTCTGTGACCGACGGCTTCGGCCTCAAGAACCAGGGCCTGTCGGTCGATCAGCAGGTGCAGATGCTCACCGACATCGTCGCCGGTCGCGCCAATGGCGAGGGCTCGCCGGGAGCGACGCCGTCGCTGTCCGCGACGCTGTCCTGCGTCTGGGGGTGCCCGTTCGACGGCGAGGTCTCGACGGGTCAGGTCGCCGATCTGGTGGGACGGATCGCCGAACTGGGCGTCGGGGAAATCGCCCTGGCCGACACCATCGGGGCGGGCGATCCATGGGCCGTCACCCGGAAGGTCGAGGCCGCTCGCAGGGCCGCGCCCGAGCCGGTTCTGCGGCTTCATTTTCACGATACCCGGAATACCGGCCTGGCCAATGCCTATGCCGGGATCGAGGCGGGCGTGACCGTGCTGGACGCATCGGTCGGCGGCATCGGCGGCTGTCCATTCGCGCCGGGGGCCACGGGCAATATCGCCACCGAGGACCTGGTCTTCATGTTGGAGCGGGCCGGTTATTCGACCGGCTACGACCTCGACGCCCTGATCGGAACCGCACGCTGGATCGGCGAAAAGATCGGCCGCCCGACCCCGAGCGCGCTGAGCCGGGCCGGGGGATGGCCAGGCTGACGGACAGGCAAAACAAGCCCACGCCGACCAAGACAATTCGACCAGGACAAGCGAGACATCGGTACGGCGTATATCCGCGACATGATGGAAAACCGCGACACGCCGAAAGATCGCAGCCGCGCGTGATCAAAGTCCGACACCGGATCCCCCGATCGGCTAGGGTCCAGGTTCCCCGATGGACACCCCGATGTCGAATGCCCTCTACGCCCAGCGACGGATGTCCGCGGCCGAGGCCGTCGCGCTGATCCCCTCGGGCGCCCGGGTAGCGATGGGGCTGGGCTTCTCGCAGCCGCCTGCCATCCTCGCGGCGCTCGGGGACCGCGCCCGGGCCGGACAGGTCACGGACGTCAGCCTGTATTATCTGCTGTCCACCGGCATCGCCGGGGAGACGGTTCTGAGGGACGACCTGCTGGGCCGTATCCGCCCTTTCAGCCTGTTCCACAGCGCCATCGAGCGTGGCCTCGAAGCGCGGGCCCGGGAGGCGGGCCGGCCCAATCCGGTGACCTTCATCCCGACGGGGTTCCAGCAGGTTCCGAGGCTGTTGCGCGAGGCCGGAGTCGACACCCTGATCTGTACCGTCTCGTCGATGGACGAGGACGGCTGCTTCAGCTTTGGCACCAACACCGACTACAACAAGCCGGTCAGCGACCACGCCGAACGGATCATCCTCGAGGTCAATCCGGCCATGCCGCGGGTCTTCGGCGACTGCACGGTCCACGTTTCGCGCGTGACCGCCGTGGTCGAGCATCACACGCCCCTGCTGGAACTGCCCGTGGTCGAGCCGGCGCCCAATGACCTCGCCATCGGCGGCCTGATCGCCGACATGATCGAGGACGGTTCGACCCTGCAGATGGGCATCGGCGCCCTGCCCAACGCCGTCTGCGCTGCCCTCGGTGACCGGCGCGACCTCGGCCTGCACACCGAGATGCTGACCCCCGGTCTGGTCGAGCTGATGCAGGCGGGCGTGATCACCAACGCCCGCAAGACTCCGCATCCCGGCAAGGGCGTCTTCTCCTTCTGCATGGGGACGCGGGCGACCTATGACTTCATCGACGGCAACCGGGATTTCGAGGCTTATCCGGTCGACTATGTGAACGATCCGGCCGTCATCGCCCGCAACGACCGGATGATCTCGGTCAACGCCACGCTGCAGATCGACCTGACCGGGGCCTGCTGTTCGGAACATCTGAACGGCCGCCAGTTCACCGCCTCGGGCGGCCAGCTGGATTTCGTGCGCGGGGCCTATGCCTCGGAGGGCGGGCGGTCGATCATCGCCTGCCATTCGACGGCGGCCAAGGGGACCGTGTCGCGCATCGTCAGCCGGCTGGACGGGCCGGTGACGGTCCCGCGCAACGACGTCCACATCATCGTCACCGAGCATGGCAGGGCCGAGCTGAAGGGCAAGAGCGACACCGAACGCGCCCGCGCCCTGATCGCCCTCGCCGACCCGAGGTTCCGGGACGAGCTGGAGCGGGGGGCACGGGAGGCCGGCCTGCTGGGCTGATCCGGGCCGACCCCAGGCTCGGCATGCCAGGCGACGCCCGGACACAGTGGAGGAAGGCTGCATCCGGGGTCCATGCAGCCTCAGTTCCGACGCGCCTGCACCACGAGCAGTTCCACGCGCTTCAGTGCCAGCAAGATTCGGTTGGCCTGGACCTCGGGCCACATGGCCAGCTTGACCATCAGAGAGGCCAGCAACAAAACGACGGTCGGAAGGCCCCAGTGCAGGGCGGACAGGGCATCGCCGGCCTGAAAGAACCGCCAGCCCGTCCAGACACCGCCGACGAACAGGATCAACTGTGCCGCCATCATGACGATGTTGAGCCAGCCGGTTCGCCCGCCGAACAGCGACAGGATCTGCCCGATCGCGCCCCGCTCCTCGCCGATGCGACGCAGCAGGTCGCGTTCTTCGGCCTCAAGGGCCGCGTCGATGGTCCGGTCAATGTCAGCCATGGAGGTTTCCTTCGAGCACGGCCCGCAGGGAGCGGCGTGCATGCATGAGGCGGGTCTTGATCGTGCCCGCCGGGACATCGAGGGCGACGGCCGTCTCGGCGACGGTCATCTCCTCGAAATGAAACAGGGCGATGGCGGCGCGCTGGCCGCTCGGAAGTTGGCGGATGGCGGCGTGCAGGCGCTGGACGTCAGCCGGGTGGGTGTCGTTCGTCTCCGGCACCGGTTCAGGCTGGGCCGCGATATCGCGAGCCAGCGCCCGGTCCTGCTGCCGATCCGCGATCAGACGGGCGCAGCGGCGCGAGACGATGCGATAGGCCCAGGCGGGAAAGGCGCGCTCGTCGCGCAGGCCGCCTATGCCCCGGGCGATCTCGACCCAGCCTGCCTGGGCGGCCTCGCGCGCGGTCTCGCCATCGCCGGTCAGCCGCCAAGCATGGGCCACCAGTTTGCGATGCCAGCGCCGGGCAAGAGCTTCGAACGCGCGCCGATCCCCCGCCGCCGCCACGACGACGAGGTATTCGTCCAGAATGCGGCCGGTCGTCACCCCCATGCTATCGCCCCTCTCCGTCATCGGATTATAGGTGCGAAGCGACAGCGAAACGGTTCAATTCCGGTTGCCGAATTCGGCGTCGGGACCGACGGCGATAGTCACGGGTACAGCAGTGCGGGGTCGCCGCCCTGGTCGTGTCCCTAGACGTTAAGCGGCCAACGCGGGCAAATCAGCCCACTCTCCGGCAACAGGGCGGACGTGGGTGGCGACTTGATTGAGCAAAGCCAGACTGGACGAATGCCAGTCTGCCATGTTCTCGACCACCGCTTCACGTGGCCAG
>JBBQTX010000093.1:0-7626 GCA_038234475.1 Caulobacterales bacterium
CTGGAGTATTCCTTGACCGGCGAAGAGGCCAAGCGAACCTCGTTCGATCCGATTTTTGGCCTGGAGAACAGTTTCAAGGCCCAGTACGGCCAGCACCAGGCGCTGCTGGACCCCGCCTTCCTCGGCGCGAGGCGCGACGCCGAAGCCGAGTTGCGCGGGCGCGTGGCCGCCGACCCGACGCTGGTGCAGCGGATCGGCGACCCCTGGGCCGAGCTTGAGGGGGTTCAAGCCACGGCACGGGAACTGTTTCTGCCGGTTCGCCAGCTGGAACAGGCTGCGGGCGGCGGCTCGACCCTGTACCAAATGGCCCGCGCCCTCGTGCGTGCGTCCAAGAACCCCGCGATGACCGAGGCGCAGCGCGCGCGGATGGCCACCGCCCTGGGGGCCGAGACCCCGATCTCGACGGATATGGAAGAGATCCGGCTGCGCTACTGGCTGTCCAAGACCCGCGAATATCTGACGGTCGACAATGCCGAGGTGAAGACGATGCTGGGCCGCGAGAGCCCCGAAGCCCTGGCGGAGCGGCTGATCTCCAGCACCCGGATGATCGATGCCGCCTTCCGCGCCCAGGCGGCGGCCATGACGACCGAGCAACTGGCCGAGGCCGATCCGCTGCTGGCCTTCATCATCGCCAATGACACCGCCGCGACCGCGATCGGCGCGCGCTGGGCCGCCGAGGTCAACGCCCCGACCGCCCGCGCCGCCGAAAAGGTCGCCCAGGCCCGGTTCGCGGTCTATGGCACCAACCAGTATCCGGACGCCACCTTCAGCCTGCGTCTGTCTTATGGTCAGGTCGAGGGCTGGACCTATCGCGGCGTGACGGTGCCGGCCTTCACCCGGATGGGCGGCCTGTACGAGCGGGCCACCGGGGCAGAGCCGTTCAACGCGGCCCAGGCCTTCCTCGACAATGAGAGCCGAGTGAACAAGGAGACGGTCTATAATTTCTCCTCGACCAACGACATCATCGGCGGGAACTCAGGCTCGCCCGTGATCAACGCCGCCGGGGAAGTCATCGGCACGGCCTTCGACGGCAACATCCACTCGCTGGGCGGTGCCTATGGCTATGACGGCGAACTGAACCGGACGGTGTCGGTGTCGACGGCAGCGGTCACCGAGGCTCTGCGGAACATCTATCCGAGCCCGCGGCTGCTGGAAGAGCTGGGGGTTCGGTAGGAACCCGCAAGGTTCCTTCTCCCCTTGCGGGAGCGGGTGTCGGGCCCCCGGGTCCGGCCTTTGTCGGCCCGAGGATAAACTCCGCCTGATGGATGAGGGGTCGCTCCGGTCTTGCCGGGCGACCCCTTCGTCATTCATGGTCAGCCACCCGACCGGCGACCGCTGGTGAAACCCCTCATCCGACCCGCTGCGCGGGCCACCGTCTCCCGCAAGGGGAGAAGGCAAGGAGACGTCGATGCGTAACCTGAAGATCACCCTGACCGCCATCGCCCTTACTCTCGCCGCCGGTTCGACCGCGCAGGCGGAAGAAGGCATGTGGACCTTCGATAATTTCCCCATAGCGCGGGCCAACGCCACGCTCGGCACCAATATCGACCAGGCCTGGCTGGACCGGGTGCGGCTGAGCTCGGTCAGGTTCGGTGGCTGTTCGGCGGGTATCGTCTCGGACGCCGGGCTGGTCATGACCAACAACCACTGCGTCGCCACCTGCGTGGCCAATCTGTCGACGCAAGCCGTGAACTACGCCGAGACCGGCTTCACGCCGCGATCGCGCGAGGAAGAGCTGAAATGTCCCGGCGGCACGGCCGAAATCCTGACCGACATCGCCGACGTGACCGAGCGGATGCGGGCGGCGGGGGCCGGTCTGGAAGGCCTCGCCTTCACCCGGGCGCGCGATGCCGAGGCGGGCCGGATCGAGAGCGAAGCCTGTGGCGGCGACACGGGCAAGCGCTGTCAGGTCGTGACCCTGTACCGGGGCGGCCAGTTCAAACTCTATACCTACAAGAGATACTCAGACGTGCGGCTGGCCTGGGCGCCCGAGGATCGGGCGGCCACCTTCGGCGGCGACCTCGACAATTTCAGCTTCCCCCGCTTCGCCATCGATGCGGCCTTCATCCGCCTGTACGAGAACGGCGCGCCGGCGGCGACGCCGACCCATTTCAAATGGAACGCCGACAAGCCGGTGGAGGGCACGCCGGTGTTCGTCTCGGGCAGCCCCGGCGCGACCCAGCGGCTGCTGACCCAGGACCAGTTGTTCACCGTGCGCGATGTGGTCCTGCCGATGGACCAGCTTCTGGCCAGCGAAATGCGCGGGCGTCTGCTGCGATTCTCGGCCGAGAGCGAGGAGAACGCCTTCATCGCGATGGATCCGATCGTCGGGCTGGAAAACACCTACAAGCGCGGCCTCGGCCGGATGCGGGCCCTGGTCGATCCGGGCTTTATGCGGATGAAGCAGGAAGCCGAACTGGATTTCCTCGGCCGGTGGGCCGCCCTGGAGGCGACGAGGCCCGACGCGACTGAGGACGACCCCTGGACGGCATTGGCCGCCGTGCAGCCCATTCAGCGTCAACTCTATCCGGCCATGGCCCTGCTGGAGGGCGGAACCGGCGTGGGCACGACCCCGGTGGGCGGCGGCTCGCAACTGTTCCTCTGGGCCCGGACGCTGGTGCGCGGGGCCCAGGAGCGGCCCAAGCCCTCGGCCGAGCGCCTGCCGGAGTTCGCAGACAGCCGACTGGCAGCCGTCCAGTCGGGTCTGTTCGCCGAACGCCCGGTCTATCCGGCGCTGGACCAGGTCCGGATGGAATGGTGGCTGTCCAAGACCCGCGAGTGGCTGACCGTGGATGATCCGCGCGTCCGCAGCCTGCTGGGCCGGGAATCGCCGGAGGCCTTGTCGGCCCGTCTGACCGCCGGCACGACGCTGGGCGACCCGGCCGTGCGTCGCGCCCTGTGGGAGGGCGGCATCGACGCCATCCGCGCCTCGGACGATCCGATGATCCGGTTCGCCCTGGCCCTGCAGGCCGACAGCCGCGCCTTGCGCTCGGACTGGGAAGCCCGCGTCCAGGCCCCGACCGACCGCGCCTCGGAACGCCTGGCGGCGGCCCGCTTCATGGTCTTTGGCACCGACGTCTATCCGGACGCGACCGGTACGCTGCGGCTGACCTATGGCAGGATCGAGGGCACGGATGTGCCCGGCCAGCGGTTCGGAGCCTTCACCACCTTCGACGGCCTGTGGGACCGGGCGACCGGCTCGGCACCCTTCGACGTGGCCCCGAAGCTGTTGGCCGCGCGCGACCGGATCGACGGCGATACGGTGCTGAACATGGCGGTGTCGTCCGACACCATCGGCGGCTCTTCGGGCAGTCCCGTCGTCAACGCGGCCGGCGAGATAGTGGGGGCCAATTTCGACTCCACCGTCCTGACCCAGCGCAATGCCTATGGCTATGACGTCAACGTCAACCGCTCGGTGATCGTGACCACCGGTGCCGTGACGACGGCGCTGCGGGACGTCTATGGAATGGCCGGGCTGGTGCGGGAACTGGGGGTCGAGTGAACGCTGACGGGGAGTGTCAGCAAGCAAGTGGTGAGCGGAAAGCCGGGTCGACGCTCACATTTCGCTCACTGACGCTTTTCACGGGCCGCGTCTCAGATCTGACTCATCTTCTGCTGGGCCTTCGAGAAATACTGCCAGCCGGTCCACAGGGTGATGGCGGCAGCGACCCAGGTCAGGAGGATGGAGAAGGTCTCGAACGCGGGCTGCCAGACCAGCGAGGTCCCGTCGGGATGGCGCAGGCCGAAGGCGTCCCACAGCAGGGTCAGCTGCAGCGAACCGAGCGCCAGCATCTGCAGGGTCGTCTTCCATTTGGCCAGCAGGGTGACCGGCAGCTTGACCTTTCCGGCCATGGACTCGCGCAGGGCTGAAACCGCGAACTCGCGGAACAGGATCAGGCCGCAGGGTACGGCGATGCCGGGCAGAGAACCCGAGGCCAGCACGCCGAGGATGGCGCCGGTGACCAGCACCTTGTCCGCGATCGGATCGAGGATGGCGCCCCAGCGGGTCGTCGCGTGCCAGCGGCGCGCCAGATAGCCGTCGACCCAGTCGGTCGAGGCGGCGATGGCGAAGATCCAGAAGGCCCAGACCGCGAAACTCAATTGCAGGTCGGGCGACAGCATGGTGTCCATCGCCCCCGGGGCGGCACCGGCCAGCATCAGGAACATCACCACGCCCGCGACCAGGCGCAGGCCGGTCAGGATGTTGGGGATCGGATTGGCGTGGGGATTGGGGGTCATTGGGAGCTCCGCTACCTCAACGCCGATCTGCCATGCTTCGCCGCGTGAAGCGAGTGGTCAGCCCAGGACCTCGAACCGGCCCGGTCCGCGCAACGAGCGCAACACCCCGTCGGCGATGCCGAAATGCATGCCGCTGAGCGCCAGGGTCCCGGCCGCCTCGCGTTCCGCGATCCAGGGGAAGGTGCGCAGGTTTTCCAGCGACAGGCGGACCACGGCTTCTTCGGCGACCTGTTCGATCTCCGCAGGCGAGCAAGCTTGACAGGCGCGACGCACGACCGGCGCGCCCTGCGCCACCCATGGCGCGACAAAGTCCTGGCAGTCGGTCGGGGCACCGTTCAACATCGCATCGACCCCGCCGCACCGCGCATGGCCCATGACCATGATGCGCGCGACCTTGAGCACCTTGACGCCGAACTCCAGCGCCGCCGAGACGCCGTGCAGCAAGCCATCGGGCTCATAGGGCGGGACCAGGTTTGCGACGTTGCGGACCACGAACAGCTCGCCCGGGGCGGTGTCGAAGATCAGGGCCGGGTCGGCGCGGCTGTCTGAACAGGCCACGATCAGGGTATGGGGTTTCTGGCCTTCCTCGGCCAGGGCCTCGTACTGGGCCTTGGCCTCGGGCCAGTGTTCCTCGCGGAAACGGCTGTAGCCGGAGAGCAGGGCGGCACGCGATCTTTGGGGCATGGGAGCTTCTTAAGCCTTTGAGCCGGTGTTCAAAACCGTGTATACGCGTCAACACGAGGAGCATGTCATGCCCGTCACCAGCCGGACCTTCCGCAGCGGAAACAGCGATGCCGTGCGATTGCCCAAGGAAATCACCTTCGGCCCCGGCGTTGAGGTCGAGATCGAACGCAAGGGGGACGTGGTGACCATGGTCCGGAAGCGACCGTCAATCCAGGAGATGCTGGACAAGTTGGACGCCCTGCCCAAGCCGTCCGGCATCCAGAAGCGTCCGCTCTTCATCGCGCCGATCAGAAAGGGTCTCTGACGCTTGCTGATGCTGGACACCAGCATCGCTATTCATCTCCGGGACGCCGATGCCGATGTCATAGCGCGGCTGCGCGCGGTCGATGACAACGCCGCCTTCTCCATCGTGACCCTGGTGGAACTCGAAGCCGGTCCGATGGAGCCGGAAAGCGAAACGCGACGCGCGCGCCTCAACGCGCTACTTGAATCCATTGAGGTCCGCCCGTTCGATCAACGGGATGTGGCGGCCTATGGAAAAATAATGGCGGCGCTGGGCTTCTCCCGACGCAAGGTTCTGGATCGGATGATCGCTGCCCAGGCCATTGTCGATGACGCCACGCTGGTGACCCTGAATGGAGCGGACTTCCGCGACATTCCAGGGCTCAAACTGCTGGAATGGTGAACCTCACCCCTTCCTGAAAAACCCGTGTATCCGTTCCGCCAGTGGCTGGTTGATCCCGTCGACCTTGACCAGATCGACAACCGCCGCGCGGCCGACGCCCTTGGCCGAGCCGAAGGCGTGCAGCAGGGCCTTCTTGCGGCCGGGACCGACCCCCTCGATCTCGTCGAGCGGGTTGCGCTTGATATCCATCGAGCGGCGTTTGGCGTGGGCACCGTTGGCAAACCTGTGCGCCTCGTCGCGCAGGCGCTGGAGGTAATAGAGGGCGGGCGACTTGAGCGGCAGCATGAAGGGCGGCCTGCCGGGCATGAAGAAATGCTCCTTGCCGGCGTCGCGATCGGGCCCCTTGGCCACGCCGACGGCGAGGATGTCGTCCAGCCCGAGGTCGGCCAGTACCGCCAGCACCTCGGCCAGCTGGCCTGCGCCGCCGTCGATCAGCAGCAGGTCGGGACGGACCACCTGTTCGTCGCCCTCCTCGTCCTTGATCAGCCGGGCGAAGCGGCGGCGCATGACCTCGCGCATCATGCCGTAGTCGTCGCCGGGGGTCAGGTCCTCGCCGCGGATGTTGAATTTGCGGTACTGCGACTTCTGGAAGCCCTCGGTGCCGGCCACGATCATGCCGCCGACGGCGTTGGTCCCCTGGATGTGGGCATTGTCATAGACCTCGATCCGCTCGGGCCGGGCGTCGAGCCCGAAGGCCTCGCAGACCTCGTCGAGGATTTTGCCCTGGGCCGAGCCCTCGGCCATCTTGCGGCCCAGCGCTTCGCGGGCGTTGGTCAGGGCGTGGTCGACCAGCGCCGCCTTGTCGCCGCGCAGGGGCCGGGCGATCTCGACCTTTCGGTCGGACTTCATCGAGAAGGCGGCCTCCAGCAGTTCCAGCTCGTGAGGCCGGACATTGGACAGGATCAGGCGCGGGATCGGCTTGTCCTCGTAGAACTGGCCGAGGAAGGCGGCGAGGATTTCCGGGTCTGTGTCGGTCTTGTCCACGCGCGGGAAATAGGCCCGACCACCCCAGTTCTGACCGGCGCGATAGAAGAAGACCTGGACGCAGGCCTGTCCGCCCTCGCTGAACAGGGCGAAGACGTCGGCCTCGGCGACGCCGTCGGCGCTGACGGAATTCTCCATCGCAATGGCCGACAGGGCGCGGATGCGGTCGCGGACGCGGGCGGCCTGTTCATAGTCCATGGCCTCGGCGGCGGCGCTCATCTCGTCGGACATGCGGGCGATGACGGCGCGGGATTTGCCGCGCAGGAACAGCGACGCCTCCTCGACCAGATCGCCGTAGTCCTCGAGCGAGATCAGGCCGGTGCAGGGGGCCGAACAGCGTTTGATCTGGTGCAGCATGCAGGGACGGGTGCGGGTTTCGTAAACGCTGTCGGAACACGACCGCAGCAGGAAGGCCTTCTGCAGCGTGTTGAGCGTGCGATTGACCGCCCAGGTCGAGGCGAAGGGGCCGAAATAGTCGCCGGGGGTGGTATGGGCCCCGCGATGCTTGCGCACCTGGGGGGCGCGGTGATCCTTGCGGATCATCAGTTCGGCGAAGGATTTGTCGTCGCGCAGCACCACATTGAAGCGCGGCTTGAGCTGTTTGATGAAGCTGGACTCGAGCAGCAGGGCCTCGGTCTCGGAGGCGGTGATGACCAGCTCCATCGACCGGGTCAGCGACACCATCAGGCCGATACGCTGGGTATGGAACCGGCCCTGGGCGTACTGCAGGATGCGCTTCTTTATCGAGCGGGCCTTGCCGACATACAGGCAGGCACCGTCGTCGCCATACATGCGATAGACGCCCGGCTTGTCCGGCGCGCGCCGGGCCTCGTCGCGGATCAGGGCGGCGGCGACCAGCGCGTTTGATGTTTCGTCAGTCGACATTCACAGATCAGACAATTGTCATCCCGGACGCCGCCAGGCGATCCGGGACGGGGCAGGGAGCCTTTTATACGGGCCCGGTCGGCGAAGCGAACCGGGCCAGGGACTGGTCGGTCCCCTTCTGTCGCCCGGCTCGCGCCTTCGGCCCGGCC
>JBBQTX010000094.1:0-7613 GCA_038234475.1 Caulobacterales bacterium
CTCCGTCGACCGGCCGGGTCAGCCGCCGTGACCAGCGCCGACCCTCGACCATGTCGCCGCGCGCGGTCAGGGCCGCGAGCATCGCCGTCCAGTCGTAGGGCGGGCGCCAGGACAGGTTCAGCCGCACCCCGCCCTGATGAACCCGCTCGCCGCGCCGTCGCAGGGCCGAGGGCGGCCGGTCGTACAGGGCAAGAAACGTCTCGTTGAAGCGCCGCACGCTGCCGAACCCCGAAGCCAGCGCCACCTGTGCCATGCCGAGGTCGGTCTGGTGGATCAGGGCCTTGGCCAGCAGCACCCGACGGGTCTGGGCCACGCTGACCGGGGCGGCGCCCAGATGCTGGCGGAACAGCCGCCGCAGGTGCCGCTCGCCGACGCCCAGCCGTGCGGCCAGACCATCGACGTCGCCGTCATCCAGAGCCCCCGCCTCGATCAGCGCCAGCGCCCGACTGACCGTATTCGATGTCCCGCGCCACGCGCCCATATCGGGGGCCGTCTCGGGCCGGCAGCGCAGGCAGGCGCGAAAGCCCGCCTCCTCCGCCGCAGCGGCGGACACCACGAAGAACATATTCTCCCGCTTCGGCGTTCGGGCCGGACAGACCGGACGACAGTAGATGCCGGTGGTCTTCACACAGCCGAAGAAGCGCCCGTCGAACCGCGCGTCGCGGGTCAGCACCGCGCGGTAGCAGGCCTCCTGATCCAGTTCACCGCTGTTTTCCATGACCGCAGGATGGGCGATGCCGCCCCGGAAGTCTCGCGGTTTTCGGACATTGGTAATCCTCCCCTGTCGGAAGGCGGGACTATCCGGAGGATGTGGGAGGGCGCTGCCCGCGACCGCCGGAGTTCGGGGCAGGCCCCTCCACCGCCTCGCGGTCCCCCTCCCCCCGGTCGCTACGCGCGGGGGGAGAAACGCGTCAGCCGCGCCAGATTCACGACGATCCTGAACGCCAGGCTGAGCGCCGTGAACGCCAACACCCAGGTCAACACCACCGACAGGCTGCCGGCGAAGCCCGCCAGATCCCGCGCGCCGTCACCCAGCGTCCGCATCCTGTCGAAGTCCAGCAGCGTCCCGTCGCCCGCGACCCGTGCCGTCTGCTCGCCGCTGGTGAGGGTGAACCAGTGGCCGGCCCTGAAGATCACCCAGGTCAGCCACAGACCGGCACCGGCGAGCGGAATCTCCGCCAGCGCCCGCAGTCGCCCGGCATGCGGCCTGAACACCCCGTCGAGATCGACCGACATCCGAACCAGGGCATAGACCAGGATCGGAACGAACAGGGTCGTCCAGATCGCCGCGCCCGTGACCACGGCGTCCTCGCCCCGCAGGCCGATGGAGATCGCGGTCGGGAAATGGATGGCTCCCAGCCACCACAGCACGAATATGCCGGTGGCGATGAACGAGGCCAGATAGTCGCCGCCCGGCCAGCGCCCGGCCTTGAAGCGCGTGCCCCGGGTCGCCGGCGTGGTCGCCTGAGCGGTCGCCGGTCCCGCCATGGACGATCGCCAGGCGGAGGGGTCGGACAGGCCGAACGCGCCGAGATCCCTGACCCGCCATTTGGTCAGGAAGGTGGGCCGGATGCCCTGATGCTCGAAGATCGCCGCCGCAAGGGTCGCGGCGCCGATCAGGGTCAGGCCCGCGCCGAAGAAGCTGTGGAAGGCCTGGGCGATGGCCTGGCCGGCATCGGCGGGCCCGCCGACCAGCCGGATCAGCAACAGGGTCCCGTGGACCGCCCCCAGGACCAGCAGGCCCGCCTTGACGCCGAACAGCCAGTAGGGAAACAGCTCGGGCCCGACCAGCGAGTCCGGTCCCTTGCGATACCGCGCGGCGACGACCAGCGGATGGCCGATCTCGCGCAGGATGTCTTCCTTCTCGTCGTCGGTCGGGGCGCGGCCCAGTTCCTCCTCCTTCGCCTCGAACCGGCTGAGGATCAGATCGCGCAGTTCGGCGACGATGTCGGCGCGCTCGTCGGTCGGCAATTGCGCCGCGACGGCGTTGAGATAGCGGTCGAGCAGGTCCATTCCGGTGTCCCCTTCAATCCGGCGTTTCAGAGAATCTTGTCGAGCGAGGCATTGATGCCCCGCCATTCGTCGGTCAGGGCGGCCAGCATCGAGACGCCCATCGGCGACAGGACGTAGAAGCGCTTTCTCCGCTTCTCCTCCTCGCGCCATTCGCTATCCAGCAGTCCCTGGCTCTCCAGCCGGCGGAGCAGCGGATAGAGGGTCGATTCCTCCATCTCCAGCCCGTCGGCGGCCAGCGCCTGACGCAGGGTGTAGCCGTATCGCTCGGTCCTCAGACAGGCGAGAACGGCCAGCACCAGCGACCCGCGCCGCAGCTCCAGCCGCATCGATTCAAAAAGGGCCGGATCGACGCCCATACGCTTCCCTGTCCGTCACATAGTGTGTGACACACAGTGTATGCCGCATACTGTGTGAAGGAGTCAAGCGGCGGGGGTCGTCGCGGGTTATTCGGGGATGCGCGCGCCGTCCCAGGCGAACACGCCACCGCTGTCCGCAGGCGCGAGCCCGTCGATCACGGCCAGCAGGCGTTCAGCCGAATGGTCGGCTGTGAACAGCCGTTCGGCGCTGACCCCCTTCTGGAAGGGCGCGCTCAGCCCCGTATCGACCGTCCCGGGGTGCAGGCCGCAGACCACGGTCGACCGGTGGGTCCGGGCCAGTTCGATGGCCAGATTGCGCAGGATCATGTTGAGCGCCGCCTTGGACGCCCGATAGCTGTGCCAGCCGCCCAGCCGGTTGTCGCCTATCGACCCGACCCGCGCCGACAGGGCCGCGAACACCCCCCGCCGGTCGCGCGCGAACAGCGGCAGCAGGTGTTTGGCGACCAGGGCGGGACCGACGGTGTTGACGCGATAGTCCCGCATCAGATGCTCGGGCGTCAGGGCGCGATAGCTGCGCTCGGGCTCATGCCCATGATGCAGGACACCGGTCCCGACGAAGACCAGGGTGGGAACCGGCCCGGCGGCGATCCGCGCCGCCGCCGCCGCGATCGAGCCCTCGTCCTCCAGGTCCAGACCGGTCGAACGCGACAGGGCGTGCACCACGGCATAGCGCCCGCTCGCCTGCAGCCGTTGCGCCATCGCGCCGCCAATTCCGCCCGACGCCCCGATGACGACGGCGGCTTCGTCCATACTGTTCAACGGTGACGTCCTATTCCACCGCCCGGACATTGTCGTCGGAGTTGCGGTCGATCCACTTGTTATACGGATCGACCCCGACATGGGACGGCTTGCGGTCGACGATAACGGTGATGGTCTGGGGCCGACCGTTGCGCAGACGACGCGGCTCGAACAGCACGACGTCCTTGCGGTCGAAACTGCCCTCACCGGGCTCGGCGGTGAAGACGCCGATGTCGAAGGCCTGATCCAGCGCGGCCTCGGTCTCATTGCCCTCGTCGTCGGCGTAGAGCTTGCGGGCCGAGACCGTCATGGTCACCCGCCATTTGCCACCGGCGACCGCCGCGACCTGCACGTCGTCGACCTTCAGGTCATAGATGGTGATCTTCTCGAAAAGGTCGGTGATCAGGGCCTGGTGTTCGGGGCGGGCCTCGGCGCGCAGGGCGGCGATCAGGTCGCGGGAGGTGGCGAACGGCGGACCCTTGAAGGCATAGCGCGCGATGACCCGGCGCAGGGCCCGGTTGACCGCCTCCTCGCCCATCACGTCGCGCAGCAGATACATGACCAGGCCGCCCTTCTGATAGTAGATGTGCTGCTGGCTTTCGACCCGATACAGCGGCGTCTCGCCCAGAATGTCGCCGCCGCGGGCCCCCAGATAGGTGTCCAGCTCGAAGCGCAGGAAGCGCCGGATCTCGTCGCGTCCGTACATCTTCTCCATCGTCATCAAGGCCGAATACTGGGCCAGGGTCTCGGTCAGGGTCTCGGCCCCCTGGACGTCGGCGCTGACCACCTGGTGCGCCCACCACTGGTGTCCCAGCTCGTGGGCGGTGACATAGGTGACGTAGTCGATCCTGTCCGGGTCCCGCAGGTCGGCGACGAAGCCGATATCCTCCGAATACGGAATGGTGTTGGCGAAGGCCTGGGCGAAGGTGCCGTAGGCCGGGAACTCCAGCACCCGCACCTGACGGAACTGGTAGTCGCTGAAATTGGTCTCGAAATAGTCCAACCCGGCCTTCAGGGCCGTGACCATCCGGGCCGTGTTCCAGTCGTGACCAGGGTGGTGGTAGATCGACAGGGCCACGCCCTTGTGGGTCGCCTCCATGACGTCGTAGCGGGCGGACTGAACGGAGAAGAAGTTCAGCACCGGAGCTTCGGTCACGAACCGGGCGGTGCGGCGGCCGTCGCGAGTGACATCGGAGACGCGATAGCCGGGGGCCACCGGGGTCTGGTCCGCCACCGTCGTCACGGTGATGTCGGCATTGACCCAGTCGGCGCGGACATAGTTGGTGGCGTGGCCACGGGCATCGTCAAGATCGCGGTCCCTCAGCTGGGCCGGAAGCTTCTGGCGGCGGCGCTGGGTCCGCTCCGCAAGCAGGCCTTGGCGCGTCATTCCGATCAGTGGAGCGAAGGCGTAGTTGTTCACGAACGAGCCATTGTCGACCAGGCTGGTGATATTGGCACCGTTGCGGAAGCCGCGCTGCTGGATCACGCTGCGGAAATCCAGGGCGAAGCGGCCGCCCACCGGCACCGGCGTGCGGAAGCGGTAGATGCGGTAGTTGAAGCGGTCGAAGGCGCGCTCGACCTCGGCATCCTGCACCGTCAGCGCCGGCATTTCGGTGAACTGGTCCCAGCGCACATGCATGTGGGTCAAGGGCCGGCCGGTCCGGTTCTCCAGCTGGTATCGACCGTCGGTCCGAAGCCGGGGCGAATGCGGGTCGAGGTCCAGATTGAACCGGACGTCGGTGATCGTCGGCTGTGGCGTTTCCTCATAGGCCAGCAGAGTCCGCTCATAGTCGGCGAGATAGACCTCCTGCTCGCGGCTGGTGACGTAGGGGTTCCAGACGGTGGTGTTGACGAAGATGAAGGCACCGATGGCCACGAAAGCGACGGTGGCCGTGCCCATGATCAGCCCCGCCGGTCCCTTGAGGCGCCGCGGCAGGCGCCGTAGCCGGGGCCACAGGCGCGTCTCGGTTCCGCGCCGCCACAGGGCGTGGCACAGGACCAGCAAGATCAGGGCGAAGGCGGACCAGTAGGCGCGCATCCAGGCCGCGCCGACCCAGAAATCACCCTGGCCGTTCATCTCGGAAAGGGGCTCAGTCGAGACGCCGCCGTAGTTGTAGAGGACGTGTTCGAACCCCATCAGGTTCAGGGTGATGCCAGCCACGAAATAGACCAGCATCAGGCCCCAGCCGACGAATTTGTGCGGCGTCATCACCTGGAAGAACATCGCCAGCGCGGCCAGCAGGATCCAGTCGACGCTGCGCGGAATCAGATACCAGACCAGATATTGTCCCAGCTCGACCGGTACCCCGCCCTTGATCGTCTGGACGGCGACCCCGGTCAGGACGCTGGCCGTCAGGGTGGCGATCAGAACCAGGCTGATGGCGATGAAGCGGGGGACCAGAAAGGCCCAGTCGGGCACGGCGCTGGAATCGACGATCTCATGCGTCCGCTTCTCGCGCTCGCGCCACACCAGTTCGCCCGCGTAGTAGATGGCGATGATGATCGGAAACAGGGTGAAGGCCCCGTTGAGGATGGCGATGGCCACCCGCGTCAGCAGACGGCTGGAGGTGCCGTAGATGTCGGGACTCAGCCACAGGCCGCCGACCGAGTTGAACATACCGATCAGCACCAGCACCAGGAAGGCCGGGCTACGGAACACCTGTCCCAGGTCCATTTTCAGGCGGGCGAAGAATTGGGCGCGGGCCGTCGCGGCGTCGAAACGGGGCGAGGGCAGCGGCCCGGCGGCCGGGCGATCCTGCGGCGCGATCACCTCGACCCGGGCGCGCGAAGCCTTGGCTCCGCGCGCAGCGAACCGGAAGGTCGCATAGGCGAGGGCGACGATCGCCAGCGCTACGGCCGACCAGATCACCCGGTTCCAAAGCAGGGCACCCGCGAGCTCGGGAACGCGCGTGTTTCGCTCCGCCGCCGTCCAGTATTGGGTGGACTGGGCGTAGGCGGCGATGCCGAAGGGTTCCAGCCAGGCCGCGAAATCTTCGAGACTGGGCAGGTTCAGCGCCGCCGAGCCGGCGATCCAGGCGACCAGAAAGGCCATCACGCCGACATAGGTCAGCGACATCGAACGGGTCATCGTCGCCACCGCGAAGAAGACCGCCGAGGTCAGCAACAGATTGGGCAGGGCGATCACCCCATAGGCATAGGCATAGGCGGCGGGCAGGTTCGGGCCGAAGGTCTCCTTGTCGACCCACGGCATCAGCGATCCGAGGAAAAGCGCCAGCGGCACGGCGGCGAAAGACAGCGCCGCAGCCCCGTAGGCGCCGACGAAGCGGCCGATCAAATAGTCGAACCGCCTGATCCGCGTCGCCTGGATGATCGGCCCGAAGCCGGTCTCGTAGTCGCGCACAATGACGTTGGCGACGAAGGCCGCCGTCACGAACATGTAGAAGATCGACAGGATGGCCGTCGTCTGGGCGATGGCGAAAGGCGAGTTCTTCAGGACGTTGCCGCCCGAGCCGATGCTGATCTGGTCGATCACCACCGAGCCGAACGTAATCAGGAAGAACAGGATGGCCACGACCCAGAAGACGGGCTGGCGCAACTGATAGCGAAATTCGAACGACGCGATCCTGGCGAACATGGCGGTCCCCTCAGGCGGCGCGGCGGGCGGCGGACAGGGTCGAGAAATAGACGTCCTCTAGCCCGCCCGGGACCGGCTCGAACCCGTCACCGGGGTTGGTGTCCGACAGGACGTGGATCACCGTCCGGCCCGCGAACAACCGGGTCGAGATGACGTTTTGGCTGGCCTGCTGGGCCGCCAGGTCCGCCTTGTCGATGATCTTCTTCCAGACCCGGCCGTTCAGGGCCTGGACCAGATCGGCCGGGGCGCCTTCCAGCTGAACCTTGCCGCCGGCCAGCACCGCCATGCGCGGGCACAGGTCGGTGACGTCCTCGACGATATGGGTCGACAGGATGATGACGACGTTCTCGCCGACCTCGGCCAGCAGGTTCAGGAAGCGGTTGCGCTCTTCCGGGTCGAGACCGGCCGTCGGCTCGTCGACGATGATCAGTTCGGGGTTGCCGATCAGGGCCTGGGCGATGCCGAAACGCTGACGCATGCCACCGGAAAACCCGGCCAGGGCCTTGCCGCGCACCGACCAGAGATTGACCTGGTGCAGCAGGGCCTCGACCGTTGCCTTGCGGTCGCGGCCGTTGGAAATGCCCTTCAGCACCGCCATGTGATCCAGCATGTCGTAGGCCGAAACCCTCGGATAGACGCCGAAATCCTGGGGCAGATAGCCCAGCACGCGGCGCAGACGTTCGGGCTCCTTGATCACGTCCAGGTCACCGAACCGGATCGCACCGGACGTCGGCGTCTGCAGGGTGGCGATCGACCGCATCAGGGTCGACTTGCCCGCCCCGTTGGGACCCAGCAGGCCGAACATCCCGTTCGGCACGCTCAGGGACACATCATCCAGCGCCCGCGTCCCGTTGCCGTAAACGTGGACGAGATTCTTGATCGTAAGCATG
>JBBQTX010000095.1:0-7597 GCA_038234475.1 Caulobacterales bacterium
GTGAAGACGATCTGGCCGTTGTCCGGGCTGAATGACGGCGAGGTGTCGATGCCGGGATCCGAGGTCAGGCGGCGCAGTTGGCGGCTGGCCAGATCCATCACATAGACGTCGGTATTGCCGCCGCGAATGATCGAAAAGGCCAGCTTGGTACCGTCGTTGGAGAAACGCGGGGCCAGCACCTGGCCGTCGAACTCGCCGATGCTCTCGCGCCGGCCGGTCGACAGGTTGAACAGATAGATGCGGCTGTAGTCCTTGCCCAGCGCGACATAGGTGATCTCATTGGGGTCGCTCAGCGAGAACCGCGGCGACATGATGATCTCGTCGCCCTGGGTCAGATAGACGGGGTTGAACCCGTCCTGATCCGAAATGGCCAGGCGCGACAGCCGGTTCAACTGGGTACCGCTTTCCGCGACGAAGACCACGCGGCTGTCGAACAGGCCGGTCTCGCCAGTCATCCGCTGATAGATCAGATCGGCGATCTTGTGGCCGATCCGGCGCCACTGTTCGGGCGTGGCGGTGAACTGGTAGGAGGCCAGCTGGCACTGGCGATAGGGGTCATAGAGCCGGAAGCCGAAGTCGTTGCGCCCGTCGGGCCGACCGGTGACCGCGCCGTACAGCACCGCCTGGGCCCCGATCGAAGTCCACTGCGGGAAATTGGGGGCGTTGGCGAGGGTCAGGCCGGTTTCGACGAAGCCAGCCGGGTCCATCGGCTCGAAATATCCCGAGCGGCGCAGGTTGGCGCGGATCACCCCGCTGAGGTCGGCACCGTTCTGGCCGTCGAAATTGACCACCGCGATCTGCAGCGGGCGCAGATCAGCCTGGCTGATGATGACGTCTTCCGACTGCGCGGGAGGCGGGTTCTGCGCCGACGCCGGCAGGGCACCCAACACCGCCGCCGCACTGAACAGACCAAGCCAGATTTTCATGCGCACGGTGCTTCTCCTCCAATATTCATCAGCGCCAGGCCGGGACACGGTCCGATCCGGCCAAGCTTCCCGCTCAATGCGGCGAGATTCGGGTCGCGGACCCATCCAATCCTGACAACCGCCCACCTCAGCACCAGGTCGCTGTATTGAACACGAAGGGAATGTCCTGCTCTTCGTAACCCGATGGCATCTCGAAGGGTTGCGCGGCCTGTATCGCCTGCACCACACGCTCGGCCGTAGGACTGCGCGCACCCTGCAGACGCGGAAGGCCGACGATGCGGCCCTGGGCACTCAATCGCACAACGACCCGGATCAACATAGAGTCCGCACCAGGCAGGTCACAATTCAGGGACGGTCGCACCTGGGCTCCGAGAGCCTGCAAATCGCTGCGGCCCACGGCCCGCGAGGCCGCCCCCTGTCCCTGCTGTCCGGTCGGCGGACGCGGGCCGGGACGCGGACCCGGCCGGGGCGGGCCGGCCAGGGCGTCCAGGTCCAGCGTCTCCTCGCGGCGAGGCGGGGTCGGGCGCGGCGGCTGGGGCCGGGGCGGCGGGGTCGCGCGGGGCGGGGTCGGTCGCGGCGGGGTCGCCTTCTTGACCGGGGCGGGCGTCGGAGTCGGCAGGGGGGGAGCGGGTTTGGGCGGGTGCGGTTCAGGGGGGGCTGGCTCGGGCGGCGGCGCTACGGGCGCCGTCGCCGCCTCTTCAATCACCAATTCCTCGTCAGGATTGTCAGGCGCGGCGGCCTCGATGATGGTGTCCGAGATGATCGACACCGGCACCGACATCTCCACCTTCATCGGCGGGCGCGCAGGGCCGAGCAGGCCGTAGCCAAGCACGCCCAGTATCACCGCCGCGTGGACGGCGATCGAGGCGGCCAGGGAGGAGCCGGGCCTCTCCAAGCCGTCAGCCCTCCTCGACCGTCGGAGCGCCGGCGGCCGTGTCGGTGATCAGATTCAACCTGGTGAAGCCGGCCGAGGACAGCCGCGCCATCACCCGGGCCACGGCCTGATAGGGTGCCCGGCCATCACCGCGTACGGAGACGACCTTCTCGCGACCGTCAGACCCTGCGGCCTGGGCCACGGACAACACCAGTCGATCAAAGCTGACTTCGCTTTCGCCGACATAGATGGCCCCGTCGCGCTTGATCGAAATGACCACTGGATCGTCGGAAGCCTCGACCGCGCTGGCCTCGGTCCTGGGCAGTTCGACCGGCACGGCGACACTCAGCAGCGGAGCCGAGACCATGAAGATGATCAGCAGCACCAGCATCACATCGACCAGCGGCGTGACGTTGATTTCGCTCAGGGGCCGTTTGCGCGGCCGTCTTCGGCCCCGGACGTGCCCGCCTCCGCCGCCACCTGCCAAGGCCATGGCTCAGAGCTCCCGGCGGGCGAAGTCGCCTGCTGCCGGCTGCGGTGCCGGGCCGGACGGGCCACCCAGTCGGCGCGCCACGGCGGCCTGCAGATCGTCGGCGAAGCTTTCCAGCCGACCGGTAAACTTGCCCGCGTCGATCGAGAATTTGTTGTAGGCGATATAGGCCGGAATGGCCGCCGCCAGACCGATGGCCGTGGCGAACAGGGCCTCGGCGATGGCCGGTGCCACGGTGGTCAGATTGGTGTTGCCCGCCGAGGCGATGGCCCCGAAGGCGTTCATGATGCCCCAGACCGTGCCGAACAGGCCGATGAAAGGCGAGGAGGTCGCCACCACCGACAGCACGCCCAGACCGTTCTCGACCCTCTGGCCCTCGCGCGCGATCAAACTGTCCAGCGCCCGGTCGATCCGCGACATCAGAAGATTGGCCTGGGTCTCGGTCAAAGCACCCCGGGTCCGCGCCTCGCGCCAGTCAGCCAGGGCGATGACCAGCATGCGCGGCAGCGGATGGGTCGGTTCCGGCCCCGCCTGGGCCGCCACGTCTTCCAGCGAGCGGCCCGAGCCGACGGCCCGCTCGAAAGCGTCGGCGTGCTGATTCAGGGATGCGAACCGGAAAGCCTTGTCGATGATCACCGCCCAGGACCACAGAGAGGCGATGGCCAGGCCAATCATGATCGACTTCACGACGATGTCGGCCTCCAGGAAGAGGTGCACCGGGTTCATCATCGAGGCTTCGGCGGCGATGGTCATTCAGGCGTCCTTCCGACTGCCCTCCCTGTGCACCGGACGGGCGTGGCGGTTGTGTGGCAGTCCGGGCCGGGTCTAGCGGGGTGTGACCCCGGCGTCACCCGTCTACACGCGACAGGCGGGCGATATGGTCAAGCTTCGCGCGCCAGCCACGGGCCGACCTTGTCCACCAAAGCCTGCGACGGTCGCCGGGGGCGGCCGTTCATATGGATACAGACGACCTCGACCTCGGCCCGGCAAAGCAGGTCGTCGCCGCGCGTGATGGTCTGGTTGATCAGCAGCCGGGGGCCCTTGACGGCGTCATAGTGGGTCCGCACTACCAAGGCGTCGTCGATCCTGGCGGGCTTCAGAAAGCTCAGCCCCATCTTCGAAACCACGAAGGCCAGCGGGCGGTCGCCGTCCAGCAGTTCGGCGTGGGCGATGCCCATCAACCGCAGGCAATCCGAGCGCCCGCGCTCGAAATAGCGGACATAGTTGGCGTGATAGACCAGACCGGTGAAGTCGGTGTCCTCATAGTAGACCCGCACCGGCAACCGATGCTCGCGGCCCTCGAAGCGTCCGGCGGTGGGGTGGTCGTTCGGGGTCATGGGGCTACCGGCATGGCGGGCGGTTCGGGGAAACCCGGGCAGTCGGCGTCGATCATGGCCCGAAACTCCCGGTTCAGCGGGTCCTGGCTCAGCAGCAGCCGGTTCGGGCGCGAGATGAAGCCCACGGCCTCGCCGCGCCTTTCCGCCGCGACATAGCCGCAGACCACCCGGCCCCGGCCCCGCTCAATCAGCTGCACCTCGGCCGTCGGCCCCAATTGTTCGCGCGCCTGGCGCAGCACCCGGCTCGAGGCCAGCTCCTCAGTGAAGCCCGCGCCCGACCCCCGGGTGACGAACCACAGCACCAGAGCGCCGAGGACGATCACCGCCACGCCCAGCGCGGCGATCAGCCTGTCTGTTGGTATCGCCCGTCGCGCCACGCGGCCTCCTTGCCGTCCAGAGGATGTCGGGGTTCGTCGCCAAGGTGAAGGCGCCACGCGGGTCAGGCGCTCTTTTTCGCCGATCCGGCCTCCAGATCGCGGCGCATCGCCGCTTCCAACAGCGTCTCCAGCCTCTCCCGCCACAAGGGCTCAACAGCCCTGAAGGCCTCGAACAGGTCGCTCGGCAAGGTCAGTTCGATGTCGCGGATCGCCACGACCTTAAAGGGCTGACCTTTCTCGGCGACGACCCGGGCATGAAGTTCGGGCAGCATCTCCCGCAGAGGCCGAGCCTTGGCGAAGTCTTCTCCGGTCCATTCCGGATTGTCGGGATCATCGATCTCGATGTCCTCACGGTCGTCCGGATCGAGGCTGAGTTTTTTGTCAGCCATAACGTCGCTTCTCCCTGACGTTCGCCCTGCGGGGGCTGATGACCCGAAAGTCGCCGTCGCGAAGCGTGAACGCCATCATGTGCACCCTGTCGTTCATCATACCATAGGCCCGCCATCTGGGCTCTCCGTATTCATGCCGTTCGTCGGGCCTGACGACGGCGTGCCCCAGGTCAAATTCGACCGCGCGCGCCAACGACTGGCCGTGCTTGGCCAGATTGGCGGCCTCCTTGGCCGGATCGAAGACGAGTCTCACTCAAACAGGGCGGTCTGGTCCGCCCCGGCGGGTTTCGGCGGTTCGGTCAGGCCCAGATGGGCATAGGCCCGGGCGCAGGCCATGCGGCCGCGCGGGGTGCGCTGAATGAAGCCCTGTTGCAGCAGATAGGGTTCGATCACGTCCTCGACGGCGTCACGCGCCTCGGCGATGGCTGCAGCCAGCGTATCCATGCCGACCGGCCCGCCGCCGTAGTTCTCGATCAGGGCCTTGAGGAAGCGGCGGTCGAGGCTGTCCAGCCCCGCCTCGTCGACCTCCAGACGGGCCAGCGCCCGCGCCGCCGCCAGCCGGTCGATGACGGGCGAGCCCTCGGCCTCGGCGAAGTCACGCACCCGGCGCAGCAGCCGTCCGGCCACGCGCGGTGTGCCTCGTGACCGCGAGGCGATCTCGCGCGCGCCCTCGTCATTGATGACAACTCCCATCTTGCGGGCCGCCCCCGTGATCACCCGCACCAGCTCTTCGGGCGTATAGAATTCCAGCCGCAACGGGATACCGAACCGGTCGCGCAGCGGCGTGGCCAGCAGGCCCGCCCGGGTCGTCGCTCCGACCAGGGTGAAGGGAGCCAGATCGATCCGCACCGAGCGGGCCGACGGCCCCTCGCCGATGATCAGGTCCAGTACATGGTCCTCCATGGCGGGATAGAGGATCTCTTCCACTGTCGGGGCGAGCCGGTGGATCTCGTCGATGAACAGCACGTCGCGCGGTTCGAGATTGGTCAGGATGGCGGCGAGGTCGCCGGCCTTGGCAAGGATCGGGCCCGAGGTGGCGCGGAAGCCGACGCCCAGCTCGCGCGCCACGATCTGCGCCAGGGTCGTCTTGCCGAGGCCCGGGGGGCCGAACAGCAGTACATGGTCCAGCGACTCGCCCCGGCCCCTCGCGGCGTCGATGAAGACCTTGAGGTTGCCCTTGACCTGCTCTTGGCCGACGAACTCGGACAGGGTCTGGGGCCGCAGGGCGCGGTCGTAGGTTTCGCCGGGGGCGGGATCGGCGGAGATGACGCGGTCGTCGGTCATGCGCACTTTCCCCGCTCATCCCGGCGAATGCCGGGACCCGGATGGCGAAGGACGGCCTCCGGAGCCAACAAGGCGGCAGGCAGGTCCCATCCGTTCGCTTCTTCGATCTGGGTCCCGGCATTCTCCGGGATGAGCGGCAGCGGGAAACTCACCGCCCCAGTTCCTGCAGCGCCGCGCGGATCACCGCCGACAGATCCGCCTCATCGCCGAGCCGGATCAGCGCCTGATCGACCGACCGGCGCGCATTGACCTCGGCCACGCCCAGACCCAGCAGGGCCGACACCGCCTCGCCCGTAACGCTGGGGACCGGCGGCGCGATCTCGGCGGACCCACCCGCTGACGACGGCGTGACACTCACCTCGCCCAACGGCTTGCCCTTAAGCTCGGTGACGATGCGCAGGGCCAGTTTCTGGCCCACGCCGTTGGCGCGCTCCACCGCGGCCTTGTCGTCGCGGGCCACGGCCGCAGCCAGTTCGCCGGGCGGGAGGACGTCGAGCACCGACAGCGCCGCCTTGGGCCCTACGCCCTGGATGGCGGTCAGGGTGGTGAAGGCGCGCCGCTCGTCGCGGGTGAGGAAGCCGTACAGGCGCGGGCCGCTCTCGGCGTTCCAGTTCGACTCGATATGCAGGGTCGCCTCGTCGCCGGGGGCCGGCAGGCGCTGCAGCGTCCTCGCTCCGCACGCCACCACATAGCCGACGCCCGCGCAGTCGATCAGGCAGTGGTCCGCCTCGACCTCGGCGAGGACACCTCGGAGCCGGCCGATCACGCGGCACCCCTCAGCGCCGTCAGCAGGGCCCGCTTGCGCATCTGCGCATGGGTGATGGCCACGGCCAGGGCGTCGGCGGCGTCGGCCTTCACATCCCCGGCGGCGGGCAGCAGACGCTTCACCATGAAGGCGATCTGGGTCTTGTCGGCGTGCCCCGCCCCGACCACGGCCTTCTTGATCAGGTTGGGGGAATATTCGGCGACCGAAAGCCCGTGTCGGGCCGGGGCCAGCATCACCGCCGCCCGGGCATGGCCCAGCTTGAGCGTCGAGACAGGGTTCATATTGACGAACACCTCTTCGATCGCCGCCTCGTCGCAGTCATGATCGGCGCAGACCTGACCCACCGCCTCGAGCAGGAACAGCAAGCGCTCGCTGAAAGGCGCCGCCTCCGGCGGGGCGATCACACCATGCGCGATCCAGCGCAGGCGCGACCCTTCCGCCGCCACCACGCCCCAGCCGGTGCGGCGCAGACCGGGGTCCAGTCCCAGGATTCGAGTCGGAACGTTCGTCATTCGTTCCATTCATGCCCCAAACAAGGTTGACGGACAATGACCGACGCGAACGCCGGCGACGCCGGGGCGGTGCCTCAGCCGTGCTTCTCGAGATAGGCTTCGGGGTCCTTGTTCACCGGTTTCACCCCGATGATGTGCTCGGCCTCGAAGGCGGCGAACTTCACCGCCAGCTCGTGACGCGACTCCAGCGAGGCCTTGCGGCGGAAGTCGGTCAGGCCCTGCCGCTCTTCCTCGCCCAGATGTTTGGAGTTGACGACGTTGGCCTTGCCGACGGCTTCGATCCACGCCTTCGTGCCGACGTTGTGTTTTTCGACGGCCTTCACGGCGTCGCGTAGCTTGTTGTGATCCTCAATGGCGTCGGTCGTCTCGGGACCCGCATCGTCGCCCTCAGCGTCGTTGGCCGCCTCGCCGACCTTCATCAGCTCTGGATAGAAGAACCGCTCCTCGGCCTCGGCGTGCACGTCGAGAAAGGCGGATAGACGGCCCCAGACCTTGGCAAGCGCGTCTGTGTCTTTCGGATCGACCTGCTCGAGGATGGCGAACAGCCGACGCTGCTCGGCGTGCACGTCGAGAAAGGCGGATAGACGGCCCCAGACCTTGGCAAGCGCGTCTGTGTCTTTCGGATCGACCTGCTCGAGGATG
>JBBQTX010000096.1:0-7570 GCA_038234475.1 Caulobacterales bacterium
CGACGCTCCGGGCCCGTCAGCACAGTGATCTGGCTCATCCGCTCTTACGCGCGCTCATACGCCTGCTCTTACGACTGGTCCCAAGCGCGCAGCATCGCCGACAGCCTCATCCAGACAAGGCGGGGCTCACCGGAGGGTCACATTTGAACGATCCGGCGGTTGGCTGGGAGAATTCCGAACGCTCGGTCATGGGATGCGCTCGGCAGCTCTGGCCTTCCCGTTCCCACGGCAGCAACGTCGATCAAGGTTGAGGCCGAGTTCATGGAGTGTCGGCGATGGCCGAGCAATCCTGGTTGATCCGGCAAAAGCAGCTTTCAGGGCTGTAGCTAGAATCTTGGATCAATTAATTCTCAGCGCGCGCCTAACTCAGGTCAACCGACCCCCGCCCCCCTAAGATTGCCCATTTCCATAATGATGGGCGTGATGATGGGTGCAGGAGACCAGCGAGGCTGGAATCCTTTAATCTTAAGGGTCGATGGCGGAGACGCAGGGATTCGAACCCTGGGTACCCCTTACAGGGTACGACGATTTAGCAAACCGTTGCCTTAAGCCACTCGGCCACGTCTCCGGCAGGCGGCGTGATTAGCCGAGGCGGCGGGCGGGCGCAACGGGTGTCGAAAGCGGCCCCGCGTTAACTGGACAGTGAGGGCGGGCGTGCAAGGTGGCCCGGAACCCCAGCGCGAGCCCCATGACCGACGCCGCCAGCCGACTTTCGTTCGATGCCGATCTCGCCTCAGCCGGCGAAATGGACGCGCCCGGCCTCCAGGCGCTCGCCACGGCGGCCATTGCGGACGGCATGGGGCCGGCGGTCGACAGCGCGGCGCGGCGCGGTCCCTTTCGGCCCGATGTCTGGCTGAATGCCCGTCAGCGTCACGCCTCGAGGCTGGCCGCACACTATTTCCGGGCCTTCGACCTGCTGGCCGTGGCCGGAGTCAGTCTGTTGTGTGCCTGGGCGGCCTCGCCGGGACCGCTGATCCACGCCGAACTGTCGACGGTCCTGCCCTTCGCCCTCGGCGCGGCGACGGTCCTTGGCCTGATGCGGTCGCTCGGCCGCTACCGCTTTGCGCGGGGCCAGAAGACGGCCCTGCACCTGGCATCCGTGGCGGGCATCGTGGCGGTCGGCGCGGTCGTGATGCTGCTGACCGGCTGGTCTCTGCGGGGAACAGCGGCGCAGTGGTCGTCCTATTTCGTTTGGGCCGGGCTGGTGCTGATCTCGTTGAACGCCCTGCATATGGGCTGGAGCGACCTGGTCGGTCGCTGGCGCGCCTCCGGCGCCCTGACGCCCAATATCGTGCTGGTCGGGGCGACACGGCATGCCGAAACCCTGATCCGCGAGGCGCTGAAACGGCGCGATCTGAATGTGCTGGGCATTTTCGACGACCGGCTGGCGCGCAGCCCCCGGGCCATCGAGGGCGTGCCGGTGCTGGGCACGGCCGACGACCTGCTGACCCACAAGATGACCCCCTATGTCGACCGGGTGGTGCTGGCCATCGACCCGCGGGCCGAAGTCCGCGTGCGGGAACTGAACGCGCGTCTGCGGACCTTGCCGAACGAGGTGACCCTGCTGGTCGAGCCGGATGGCGCGGCCGAGACCCGGTCCGCGCTGGACCGGCTGGCCGCCGCGCCGCTGGCCGACGTTCAGGGCATGGTCGACCCCGACCGGCGGGCCTTCAACAAGCGGCTGCAGGACCTGGTCGTGGGTCTGATCGCGCTCGGGCTGCTGGCCCCGGTGATGGCGGTCATCGCCGTGGCGATCCGGCTGGACAGCCCCGGGCCTATCTTCTTCCGCCAGCGCCGCCACGGCTTCAATCACGAGGAGATCGTGGTGTGGAAATTCCGTTCCATGAAGCAGGAGGCCGCCGATGCCACCGCCAGCCGTCAGGTCACGGCCGACGACGACCGGGTCACCCGGCTGGGCAAATTCATCCGCAAGACCAGCCTCGACGAACTGCCGCAGTTGCTGAACGTCATCACCGGCGAGATGTCGCTGGTCGGCCCGCGGCCCCACGCCATCGGCATGAAGACCGGGCATATCGAGTCGGCCCGACTGGTCGCCGAATACGCCCATCGCCACCGCATCAAGCCGGGCATGACCGGCTGGGCCGCCGTCAACGGTTCGCGCGGGCCGCTGCACACCGCCCAGGACGTGCGCCGGCGGGTCCGGCTGGACATCGACTATGTCGAGCGCCAGTCGCTGTGGCTCGACCTGTGGATCATGGCCATCACCGTGCCGGTCCTGCTGGGTGATCGCAGCGCCATCCGATGACCCGCTCGATGACAGCCGGGGGCCGCTGATGTTCTGGAGAGGCGTCTGGGGCTATCTGCCCGCCAATATCGTGCAGGGTGTGGTCGGCTTCCTGGCCATCATCCTGTTCACCCGCCTGCTCAGCCCCGAGGACTTCGGCCGCTACGCCCTGGCCTTTTCGGTCATGACCCTGGCCCATGTGGCGGTGTTCAGCTGGCTGGAGGCCGCCATGGCGCGCTTCTGGGCCGCCCAGACACCCGGCGCGGCGCATGGGCATTTCGCCAGCCTGTACCGCACAGCCTTCGGGCTGAGCGCAGGCTTCGTCGTCGTGACGGGGCTGGCCATCTGGGTCTGGCCCACCGATCCCCTGTTCAGGCTGGCCCTTGCGGTCGGTCTCGCCGGCGCGCCGGCGCGGTGCCTGGTCAAATTGGCGCAGGAAAGATTGCGTGCGGCAGGCGAAGTGGCCAGATCCGCGCGACTGGACATGGCTGTGACCGCCGGCGGCCTGATCATCGGCGTCGGCTTCGCCCTCGGCGGTCTGGGAGCCGCAGCGCCCCTGCTTGGCCTCGGTCTGGCCCCGCTGGCCGCCCTGCCCTTCGTCCTGCCGGGCGAGTTGAAACAGGCCCGCGGCGGCGCTTTCGAGGCCGCACGGGTGCGCGACTACGCCCTCTACGGCTATCCGATCGCGGCCTCGCTGGCCCTGACAGTGGTGCTGTCGTCGACCGATCGTTTCGTGCTGGACGCCTATTTGGGCGAGGCGGCGGTGGGCGCCTATCACGCCAGCTATTCCATCGCCAACCGGACGCTGGACGTCCTGTTCCTGTGGCTCGGAACGGCCGGACAGCCGGCGCTGGTCATGGCGCTGGAGCGTGGAGGAATCGACCGCCTCAAGGTGGCCGCGCGCGAACAACTGTCGACCTTCCTGCTGGTCGGCCTGCCCGCCGCCGCGGGCGTGGCCCTGGTCGCCCGTCCGCTGTCCGAGGTTCTGATCGGCGAGGAGTTGCGCACGGCGGCGGCCAGCGTCACCCCCTGGATCGCCCTGTCGGCCCTGTTGTTCGGTTTGACCGCCTATTATTTCGGCCAAGCCTTTACTCTTGGCAAGAAGACCAAACGCCTGCTGATCGCCATGGCCATTCCGGCGGGGGTGAATGTGGTGCTGAATTTAATCCTGGTGCCGCGCTTCGGCGTCATGGGAGCGGCCTGGGCGACGGCGGCCAGCTTCGGCCTCGGCATGGTCGCGACGATGCTGATCGGTCGCCGGGTCATGGCCCTTCCGATCCCATGGGAGAGCCTGATCCGCTGCGGCGTCGCCACCGGCCTGATGGCGCTGGTCGTCGCCCGCCTCCCGGCCATCGGCGGGCTCGGCGAACTGGTGCTGGACGCGGGGGTGGGCGCGCTCGTCTACGCCGCCGCCGCCCTGACCCTGAACGCCGCCGGCGTCCGCGACGTGGCGATGCGGCTGTTGACCCAGCGACGAGCCCGGAGAGCCACGGCATGAGCGCGCGCGCGAAGATCACCGACAACAGGGCGTGGAAGACGGCCAGGCCGGCGGTCTCGGTGCTGATCCCCTTTCTGCGGGACGATCCCGCCGCACTGCTGAACCTGCTCGACGAAGAGGCCGGGTCGGTCGGCGGCGCGGTCGAGATCGTCGTGCTGGACGACGGCACGAGGGACGCCACCCTGACCGCCCGGATCGCATCGCAGATCAAGGCCATGGCCCTGCCCGCGCGGCTGATCACCCTGCCCGTCAACGAGGGGCGGTCGATCGGACGCAACCGGCTGGCCTCGACGGCGCGAGGTGGCAGCCTGTTGTTTCTCGACAGCGACATGCGGCCCGACCACCGGCGCTTCCTGCGCGACTGGGCCGATCTGGTGGCGCGCGAGGACCCGGCGGTGGCCTTCGGCGGCTTCTCCCTGCTGCAGGCCCCGACCGACGCCCGGTTCGCCGTTCACCGCGCCATGGCCGCCAAATCCGAATGCGTCCACTACGCCGAACGCGCGAAACAGCCCGAGAAATACGTCTACACCTCCAACCTGATGGTCCGCCGCGACGTGTTCGAGGCCGAGGCCTTCGACGCGGGGTTCACCGGCTGGGGCTGGGAGGATGTCGAATGGGCCATGCGGGTGTCGCGCCGGTTCCGGGTCGTGCATCTGGACAATCCGGCCACCCATATGGGGCTGGACACGGTCGCCGCCCTCGCCGGCAAATACGAACAGTCCGCTCCCAATTTCGCCCGCATGGCGCAGCGCCATCCCGAGATCGTCGCCGCCTATCCCAGTTACAGGGCCGCCCGCCTGCTGAAGCGACTGCCCGAACTGCCGCGTCTGCGGCGGATGATGCGGCGGGGTGCCGAGGCCGGCTGGCTGCCGGTGGCGGCGCGCGCCTTTTCGCTGCGCCTTTACCGCGCCGCCCTCTATGCGGACGCCGTGTGATGGCCGATGTCGCGATCATCGTCCCGACCCTGAGGCGGCCCGAAAGCCTCGAGCGGGCCCTGCGCTCGCTGTTCGCCCAGACCGGGGTGGGCGAGCGGGTCAGCGAGATCGTCGTGGTCGACAACGATCCGGTCGGCTCGGCGGCGGCGATGGTCGAGGCCTTGGCGGCCAGTTCGCCCTGGCCCCTCGCCTATGTCCATGCGCCCCGGCCCGGCGTGGCCACCGCGCGCAACGCCGGTCTGGCCGCGACCCGGTCGCCCCTGATCGCCTTTCTCGACGACGACGAGGCGGCGTCATCCGGCTGGCTGGCCGCGCTCCTGAAGGCCCGGACCGAGACCGGAGCCGACGCGGTCTTCGGCCCGATCACGGGCCGGGCTTCCGACGCCCCGCCATGGCTCAAACCCTATCTGGAGCGGTTTTTCGGTCGCGAGGGTCCCGAGCGGACGCAGGTCATCGACCATCCCTTCGGCTGCGGCAATTCGCTGATGGTGCGCAGCACCGCCCTGCCCGGCCCGGCCCCGTTCGACACCGGCGCGGATCAGGCCGGCGGCGAGGACGACGCCCTGTTCGCAGCGCTCGCGGCGCGCGGCGGTCGCTTCGGCTGGGCCGCCGACGCCCGGGTCGAGGAGTTCGCCCCCGCCCATCGCGCTACCCTGAAATACGCCCTCGCCCGCGCCTTCGCCTATGGCCAGGGCCCCAGCCAGACGGCGGCGGCGGCGAGGGACTGGCCGGGCGTGGCGCGCTGGATGGCCATCGGCGCGGCCCAGACCATGGTCTGGGGGGCGGCGTCGGCGGCGCTGACCGTCATCGTCAGCCCGAAGCGGGCGGAGATGTATGACCTTACCGCCCGCGGAGTCGGAAAGCTGTTCTGGATGAGGGGGTTCGAGCCGCATTTCTACGGCGCGCGAGAACTGGCCCGGCTCAATGCCGCCCGGGTCTAGCCCGTCAACCGCTTCAGGAAGGCCGGCGGATTGTAGGTCGAGCGGTTGACCACCACACCCGCAATCTTGCCGCCCACCGCTTCGAGCTCGTCACGCAGCATCAGAGGTTCGTTGGCCGCCCCGCTCTCGGCCGCCACGACCAGGATCGTGGCATCGACATAGGGAGCCAGGGTGATGGCCATGTCGTTGCGGTCGGCGGCGGGGGCGTCGATCACAACCGTGTCGGCGTGTTTGCGCAGGGCGTCCCAGTAGCGGGCGTCGCTGACCGCCTCTGCCCGCTGTCCCGAGCGCAGGTGCTCTGCGGCGAACCGGGTCACCCACAGCCGGCCACCGAGGCAGGGTCGGGCGCTCATCAGCCGGGCCGGGTGCACGGGCTTGCCCGCCCGGTCCATGATCCGCGGGGTGACGGCGAAAAAGATGGAACCGTCGGGCGTGGCGATCGCGGCCTTGCCCAGCGAGCCGAAGCGGTCGGGTTCGGCGGCGATGGCCTCCATCTGGCCCTGCTGGGCCAGGTCGGCGTCAATCAGCCAGATCGGACGGCGCGCGCGCACGGCGGCCAGCCGGGCGTATTCCCGGGCGACCGTGGACACGCCCTCGCCCGAGGTCGCCGCCGCGATCTGGACCACGCGACCGCGTTGGCCCGGCGCCGGTCCCAGCGCCGCCCAGAGAGCTGCCATTTCGGATGTCAGATCGACCATCGAATCGCTACACGCCCGGTTACCGGCTCCTACGCTAACACGGGCGGGGTCATCGGGCCTTCATCGGGGCCACCGCCAGCACCGGCAGGTCCAGCGTCCGGCCCGTCGAGGCCGGCGTGGCATAGCCCCGGCGCGTGAACACCCGCAGCAGTCCGACGCACAGGGCGGTGAAACCGGCGAACAGGAAGACGGCCGCCAGCAGGGGGGCCTTCAGGCTGGTCCCTTTCGTCGGGGCCTCGGCGCGCTCGATGACATTGACGTTGTCGGCCCCGGCGGCGACCAGGGCGCTGTCGGCGCGGGCGGCGCTCTCGCGCTGCTGGAAGTCGCGCACCAGGGTGGTCAGAACCTCCCGGTTACCGGCCAGATTGGCGTTGGCGGATTCCAGCCGGGTCATCTCGGCCTGACGCGCGCGGAGCTGGTTCAACTGGCCCTCGGCCACCGCCAGCCGGGCGGCCAGACCGTCGCGATCGGCCGCGGCGGTTATCCGGGCGGTCTCGATCTCGGTGAAGATGGTGCTGGGGCCGGTGCGGACCTCCCTGGCGCCGACGGTGGTGCCGGTGGCAACATAGGCCTGCAGGTCGACGATCTGCTGGTCGATGTCCCGGACCGGCTGCGCCTCGGGCGTATAGCGCGACAGCAGAGCCTCGCGTTGGGTCCGCAGCGTCAGGATCTGGTCCTGGGCCGAGACGTTCAGATCCTGCTGCAACACAACCTCGGCGGGCTGCCGGGCCAGCTGGGCCTCAAGGGTCGAGAGCCGCTGGCTGGCCTGGTTCAACTGGGCCCGAAGCGACAGCGCCTCGGCATAGGTCGTCTGATAGGTGGCGGCCAGGGTCGCCTTGAAGGTGGCGAAATCGCCCAGATCGTTGGACTCCAGAAAGGCGTTATAGGCCTCATCGGCAGTCATGAGGTCGCCCTCGAAGGCGGCGCGCTGGGCCGCATAGGCCGGGGTGGTCGAGCCCTGGAATATCTGACGGCGCTGGATCAGATACTGGTCGATCACGGCGTTCAGAATCCGGGCCGCGCGCACCGGATCGTCGGCATCATAGGACACGGCGATGATGGCACTGCCGGCGGTGACGCCGACGCCGAGGCCGGCGTCCAGCGCCTTCAGGGCGGCGGCTTCCTTCTCGGCGGGCGTGCCGGTCGCGCCGGGTCCCAGGACGGTGTCAGCTCCCACGGCGCGAATGGCGCGGCGCTTGACGGTCAGGCTGCCCAGAATCTGCGCCTCCGCCCCGGCCACGGCGTCCGCCTCC
>JBBQTX010000097.1:0-7457 GCA_038234475.1 Caulobacterales bacterium
AGGCGAGGACTGCAAGGACTGGGCGGCGAACCTGAACGACAAGGAGCGCAATCTGCTGACGCAGATTTTCCGCTTCTTCACCCAGGCCGACATCGAAGTCGCCGACAACTACATGGAACGCTACAGCCGCGTCTTCAAACCGACCGAAGTGAAGATGATGCTCTCCAGCTTCGCCAATATGGAGACCATCCACATCGCCGCCTATGCGCTGCTGCTCGAGACGATCGGCATGCCCGAGAGCGAGTTCGGGGCTTTCATGGAATACGAGGCCATGCGCGACAAGCATGACTTCATGGGCAAGTTCGGGGTCGAGACCCACGGCGACATCGCCCGCACCCTGGCCATGTTCGGCGGCTTCACCGAGGGGCTTCAGCTGTTCGCCTCGTTCGCCATGCTGATGAATTTCCCGCGCCAGAACAAGATGAAGGGCATGGGCCAGATCGTCAGCTGGTCGGTCCGCGACGAGAGCCTGCACTGCGACGGCATCATCAAACTGTACCACGCCTTCAACAAGGAGACCGGCGCGGTGACCAAGGCGGTCGCCGACGACATCGTCGACTGCTGCAAGACGGTGGTCGACATGGAAGACCGTTTCATCGATCTGGCCTTCGAGATGGGACCGGTCCAGGGCATGACCCCGGACGACATCAAGGCCTATATCCGCTTCATCGCCGACTGGCGCCTGCGTCAGCTGCAGTTGCCCGAAGTCTACGGGATCAAGGAAAACCCCCTGCCGTGGCTGCAGTCGCTGCTGTCGGGCGTCGAGCACGCCAATTTCTTCGAGGCCCGCGCCACCGAATACTCCAAGGCCGCCACCAAGGGCGCCTGGCACGGCACCGAAGGCGTCTGGGGCGAGTTCGACAAGATGATGGCCCGCCGCGACACGAGCATGATCGCCGGGTAAGGCAGAAGCAGGTCGAGGCCGCCCAGGTCTGACCAGCGCTGGTAGCAGATTCTATGGGCGGCTAAGGAGTTGACGCGGCCGGAGACACTGGCGAACTGGTTCGACAATCAAACTCCGCGCAATAAAGCTGTTTTAGCCTCTGGCCGGAATCGAGACTCATCTGGTCCCAGGCATCGCTAGCCCGGATATAGAGTTCTTCCGGCGGGTCAGGTTGATCGTCCCGGCCGGCCATTGCGTCGGCTAATTGTTCGGGTGTCAGAAGCCGAGCCAGAAAAAACGTTCCGGTCACTTTTTCACGTTCAAGAAACTCGGCCTTTACTGCGATAAAGATCGCCCGGACTCTTGGTTCGCGGTCGGAGTCGACATCGAGGTTCATAGTCTCGATCTCCTCATCTCCTCGCCGCTTCCAGGACTCGAGCTGCTCCACGAACTCGCGGGTCGATGCGAGGTGTTCGGGCGTCGGCTCCGGACCGGTCCACGGTAGCGGTGCCGGATCCTGACCCATGCGGAATCGGATAGTGAATTGAACGGAGCCCGGGGTCGCCGCGCCGTTCAACGTGTGAGGGTTGGCCCGAAATAGAGAGACCAACGAAAGGCCGGCCCGGTCAAATCCCAACGCCGCCGGGCTCGCCTCGACAACCCGACAAAGCGACAAAGTCCTGCCGGACGCCACGCCGCACCGGAGCGTGACGTCGCCGTCCAGCCCGGCCATGGCGGCAAAGGCAGGATAGGCTTCGGACATCGCGTCCGCATCCGGCATCGCGGCCCAGCTTGGATTGCCAAGGTCCTGCGCGTTCACCGCGGCCGGGAGAACGGCTACCGCGAGCGCGAGCGTCCGTCCGAACCTCAACACGGTTTTGGCTCTTCCCGCTGTCTCGGTCAGATTCCCGCGTACCATTCATACCCCCGGTCGGGCCAATAGCCGCCCTTGCCGCCCTGGATGTCGTCAAAGCTCTCGACCGCCTCGATCCGCCGGATGTATTTGGCGTGTTTGTAGCCGAGCTGCCGTTCGACCCTCAGCCGCAGCGGGGCCCCGTTCGGAACGCCGAGAACCTCGCCGTTCATGTCATAGGCCAGGATCGTCTGCGGGTGCATGGCATCGACCAGGTCGATGCTCTCGTAATAGCGCGGTCCGTCCTCGGTCTGGGTCAGGGCGTCGAAACAGTGGAAGACGATATACCTGGCTTCCGGCTTCAGCCCCGCCTCGTCCAGCAGGGTCTCCAACCGCACTCCGGTCCATTGGCCGATCGCGGTCCAGCCCTCGACGCAGTCGTGTTTGGTGATCTGGGTTCTTGCCGGGCGGGCGCGCAGATCGGCCAGCGACAGCGACAGCGGTCGCTCCACCAGCCCGTTGACCTCCAGCCGATAGTCGGCAAAGCCGCCGTCCCGCAGCGCCACAAAGTCCGCCGCCGCCGGATCGATCGAGCCGTTGGGCTTGAAGAAGGGCGAGATCTCGCGGGCGTCATACACCGGCGCCAGGGCCTCGCGCGGGATCAGCAGGCGCTGGGACCGGCGGGTCAGGCTTTCGGCCGAGACCTTGAGCCGCTCGCTGAACGACACGCCCCGCTCGCAGGCGGCCAGGGCCATCACTCCCGCCGTCGCCAGCGCCCGGCCCAGCCAGGTGCGCCGGCTCAGTCCCGGCCCGCTCATGGCCCGTCTCCCTTCGGGGGCGCCGGCGGCTCAAGCATGAACCAGCCGGTGATCATGGCCCGCATATTGTTGAAGAAACCCGTCCAGATCACCAACGCGACATGGATGACGATGAAGCCCACGATCAGGGCCGCCGAGATGAAATGCAGCGTCCGGGCCGACTGGCGCCCGCCCATGATGTCCAGCAGGAAGCCGCCAATGGCGTTGAACCCCGGCGACATCGACAGGCCCGTGATCAGCATCATCGGCAGGACGACGAGGATCATCGCCACATAAGTCAGTTTCTGGATGACGTTATAGGTCCGTGCCTGCTCGTCCTTGGGGAAATGGAAGCGGGCGTGTTCCTTAACCGAGGGCCAGAAGCCGGCCAGGTCCAGTCGCGTCGGCCACAGCCGACGACCGAACCGCTTCGATAGAAACCCGTAAGCCAGATAGATCAGCCCGTTGATGACGAACACCCAGGCGAAGAAGAAATGCCAGTGCCGCGCCTCGGCCAGGTTCCGGCCCTGCGGGATCATGAGCCAGTTCGGGACGGTCGGTATGTCCAGCCAGTGCTCGCCCCATCTCGTCTGCGTGCCCCAGTCGAGATGGGGATGAGCCATCAGGATGTTCAGCCCGCTCATGATCAGGATGACCACCGCTGTTACATTCAGCCAGTGGCTGACCCGGACCAGCCCCGGATGACGCCATGTGTCGGTACGACCGCCCGACAGGGGACGGTCGGCGCGGGGACCGGCGGCGGGCTGACGGGGTTCGACCGGAGGCACTGCGGCGATATCGGTCATGGTCACCCCGGCGGTTTTGTCGCTGCGGACCCGACGGTCTCATGACCACCTGTCGCGCGCAACGCTTCCGTCGCGGTTACGGCGCTCGACCCGAAACGTTACAACGGCGGTCGCTCCGGTTCAGTATCTCGGAGCTTCGGTCAGGCAGACCCGGCCGCGGGCGCGGCAGGCCGCGACGTCGGCCTCCCAGGCGGCGCGATCCCGCTCATAGCGCGCGCGCGCGGCGTTGGCGGCGGCGACGTCCGCCTCCCACTGGGCCCGCGCCGTGCTGATCCGGGCGGTCTCTTCGCGCCAGCGCGCGCTGGCGGCCTCATGGGTCGCAGCCGATTCCGCTTCGGCCCGTTCGGCGGCGTCATTGTTCGCCACGATGGCGCTGTTCAGCTTTTCCGTGACCGCGACCTCGGCGGGGTCCTGTTCGGCGTCCGGGGCAGCGCTGTAGCTTTCGCCCCTCTGCCGCAGCCAGGCTTCCGATCCCGGTTCGGGCAGTTGGGGTCGGGGCTGGGTCTGGGTCTGGGCTTGGGTCTGGGCTTGAGGTGGGGCAGGCCCGGTCTGGGCGAGGGCAGGTGCCGACGCCACCAACAGGGCCGCAAAGGTCGCGAGGGTGAAACGGGTCATGAAGGCCTCCAGGGTCGATCGGGGTTGCGGTCACGTCAGGGCGATTTCGCGGCGGCCCGGAAACGATAACGCGGTTCCCGCGATTTGGCGCCGGACTCGCCTCAGCCGGGCAAACGCAGTTCGAAGGTGGTGCCCCCGGGTCCCGTGTCGACCAGGGTCAAGGCTCCCCCGTGGTTGGCGGCCAACTCGCGCGAAATGGTCAGGCCAAGGCCGGTGCCTTCCGACGCACGGCCGCTGACGAAGGGTTCGAACAGGTTTCCGGACAGGCGCGGCGGAATACCGGGACCGTCATCGGTCAACCGGATCACGCTATCGTCGTCCTCGACGGTGGCGATCACCCGGACCGCGCCGCCCCGACCGGCGCGTCCGGGATCGCCTTCGATGGCCTGCCGCGCGTTTCGCATCAGATTGACCAGGACGCGGTGCAACTGGTCCGGATCGGCGCAGACGGTGAAGCGCGCCGGGATGGCCTTCATCAGGCGAACCCCCTCGGCCGCCAGCCCCGCGTCTTCGGCCGCCGCCACGACCGCAGGGGCCAGGGACAGCCGTGTCTTGCTCGGCGCCGGCTCCTCGCTCCTGCCGTATTCCAGCACATTGCGGGACAACGCTGCGGCACGACCCAGCGCCCGCTCAAGTCGCGGCAGGACTTTCCGGACCTGGGGGTCCGGTGAGTCCGCCAGTCGTTCCGACGCCATCTGGGCCGAGGTCAGCATGTTGCGCAGGTCGTGGTTGATCTTGGCCACCGCCTCGCCCAGGGCCACGAGACGGGCCCGCGAGCGCAGCGACTGACGCACCTCGTCCTGCATCCGGGCCAGTTCGCGCTCGACGCGGCCGATCTCGTCATGGCGGTCGCTGGGCGGATCGCCTTCGCGTTCGGGATTCGCGGCGAAATGCTCGATCGAGCGAGTCACGCGCCGCAGCGGCTGCAGCACCAGAACGGCCAGGCCGCCGTACAGAAGCCCCCCCGCCATCAGCGAGATCAACAACGACGTCAGCAGGCTGTTCAGCAGGAAGGTGCGCAGTTCGAGCCTGAGCGGCTCGGCCGGTGCGAGAATCTCGATGAAATCGCCGGAGCGGTAGCGCGGCCGGGCCTGGACACGGACCGACCGGTCCGGGTGGCCGACGAGGGTGCGCCAAGGGTCAAGAATGCGGGCGACAAGCCGGCGCTCGCGCAGGTCGATCAGGTCGGGCGTGCGCGGCACGTTCGGGGCCTGCAGCAACAGCCGGCGCACGCCCTGGTCGCCGACGACGACGGCCTGAACCCCCCCGATCGCCAGCAGCTGTTCGGCGGTGTCGTCCTCGACGGCGGAATAGGGCAGGGCCTCCACGCCAACCGAGGCCAGTTCCGCCGACTGCAGCCGGTCCAGCAGCCAGCGCTCATGGAAGCTGGCGGCGCTGGGGGCGACGATCAGGACCCCGACCACGGCGGTGAAGATGAAGGTCAGCAGCAGCAGACGCCATGCAAGCGCGTCAGGGGCATGGAAGCGCAGACGTTCGCGCCAGTCGGCGGGCACGCGCAAACCCGTGCGTATGTCGGTCAGCAGGGGCCGCAGGCGCGTCATGAAGCGCGCGACGCAAGGTTCGGGCCAGATCCGGCTCCGGTCATCCGGGTGCCTTGCGGCCGAATGCGGCCTGGACGGCTTTCAGGCCAAACGGCAGCACGACGGCCAGGACAAACACACCGGCCATGGGGGCCCAGAACTGGCCGAACAAGGCCTGGAAGTCCGGATCGGGGTTGGTCGCCAGCAAGGTGTTCAAGCGCGCGCCGATCCAGCAGTAGATGATATGCGCGGGAAGCAGGCCGATGAATGTGGCGATGGAATAGGGTGCCAGCCGCACCGCCATGACGCCGGCGGCGATATTGATCATGTGGAACGGGACCACCACGGCGAGGCGCGAGGCCAGCACATACCAGAATGTATCCTTGTCGATGGCGTTGCAGACCTTCTGCATCAGCCCGGCGTCGCGCTCGGCCTTCCGACGCAGGGCCTCGCCCAGGGCGGATCGGGCTACGGCATAGACGATCAGCGCCCCGAGCGTGGCCGCGACCGAGGTCGAGACTCCCCCCACCCACGGCCCGAACAGATAGCCGGCGGTGATGGTGATGAAGAAGACGCCCGGCACCACGCTGGCGGTCAGGACCGTGAACAGCGCCATCAGGATCAGCAGGCTGAGGGCATAGTTCTGGGCGGTGAAGTCCCGGAACGCCTGTCCATGATCGCGCAGGGTGTCGAGCGACAGGTAGCGATTCCAGCCCATGCCGAAGATCAGGGCGATCACGGCCGCCAGCACAATCAGGGGCAGGAAGCGTTTCAGCTGGGCCATTGTCACTCCGCTGGGGCTCTCCGGCGTTGACACCAGGGGCCCTGCCGCTTATACGCCCGCCCTTCCCGCGACGGACGCATTCCCGTCGCCCCTCTGCATTAGTTCCAGGAGCCGACCGTGAAGCGGACCTATCAGCCGTCGCGACTCGTGCGCAAGCGCCGTCACGGTTTCCGTTCGCGGATGGCCACCAAGAACGGACAGAAGATCGTCGCGCGGCGTCGCGCCAAGGGACGCAAGCGCCTGACGGCCTGATAAATTTCCACTCATTCCAGCGAAAGCCGGGACCCAGTTCTGTCCAGCTTGACACTGGCGAGTCGGGATTGGCGTTGAGCAGCAGCGGTGGGACCGTTCATCCAAAGGACTGGGTCCCGACGTTCGTCGGGATGCGCGGTTGATGGAGCAGCCCTTCAAAATCGAACGCCTGACCTCGCGGGCCCAGTTTCTGGCGGCAGCGAAAGGCGTGTCCGAGGCGCGCGGCGCGGTGGTGGTCCAGCGACTGGACCGCCATGACGGCACCCCCTTGGTGCGGCTGGGTTTCACCGCAACCCGCAAGGTCGGCAACGCCGTTCTCCGCAACCGCGCCAAACGGCGGCTGAGGGAGGCGGCGCGGGCGCTGTCGCCCCTGTTGGCGGTCCCCGGCAGTGACTATGTCTTCATCGCCCGCATGGGTACGGTCGACCGTCCCTGGGACCGCTTGCTTGACGATGTAAAATCGGCGCTTACAAGGCTCGCGACCCCACGACCGGCGCCGAAACTTGCGCCCCATCACCCCGCGCCCGCCGGCCAGGATTCCTGATCTCCATGCCCCCCCACGACAATAGCCGCAACATGATCCTGTTCGTCGTGATCGCGGGCATCATGCTGCTCGCCTACAGCTACTTCGTCATGGGGCCCCAGGCCGAGCGCCGGAAGGCCGCTCAGGAGGCCTCGGTCACCAGCACGACGGCGGTCGGGACGGTGCAACTGGACGAAACCCCCGGTGCGGTGGTCTTCACCACCGACCGCAGGACGGCACTGGCACGTGGCGGTCTCAGCCGCGTGCCGATCCTGACTCCCACGCTGAAGGGCTCCCTGTCCCTTCAGGGCGGTCGCATCGACGACCTTTACCTGACCCGATATCGTGAAACCATCGACCCGGCGTCGCCGGCGGTCGAGTTGTTCCGGCCCGAAGGCATGGA
>JBBQTX010000098.1:0-7412 GCA_038234475.1 Caulobacterales bacterium
GGCCGATGGCGGCGTCATAGGCCATCCGGCTCTCGGCCATCTTCAACATCTGTTCCTCGACCACGACCGAATTGCCGTCGAGCGTGGTCTCCGAGTCCGGGGCCGCGCGGCTTTCGAAACGGGCGGTCGCGCCGGCCGGGGCGATATGCATGGCGCTGGTGCGGGTCATGCGGACCCCGCTCCCGCCCTCGCGCAGCGCGGCGGCGAAATCGGTGGGCTGGTTCAGGTCACGGCTGACGTAGCCGGGCGTGTCGGCATTGGCGACATTCTGGGCGATGACGCGCTGGCGCTCGTCCAGCCAGGACAGGCGGCCCTTGATCTGGCTGAGCAGCGGCAGGTCGGTGAAGCCCACGGGCGACTCCTGCGGGGCGGATCGCCCCTCTGAGATGGGCAGAAACTGCCGCCTTCATGGTTAACGGGGGGTTATCTCAACGCGGCGTTAACCATGATCGCCGAAGGCTGGGGCATGAGTTTCCTCGACCTGCTGCGGGCCCTGTTCGCCCTCGCCTTCACGCTGGGCATCATCGGCCTGGCCGCGTGGGCGGCGCGCCGCTATGCGCCCCAGCTGATGGCGCGGCTCAGCGCCGAGCGCGGCGCGCGTCGGATGAAGGTGGTCGAGACCCTGATGCTGGACCCGGCCCGCCGCCTTGTGCTGGTCCGGATCGACGACGAGGAACGGCTGCTGATCCTCGGCGAGGGCCGCGAACTGATCGAACCCCGCGGCGCCGAATCCGGTTCGGGAGGCGCGCTGTGACCCTGAAGGGCGTGTTCGTCCTGCCCAGCCGCGCCGAGCTGAAGCGGGCGGCGATGCTGTCTCTGCTCACGACCGGCTTTTGCCTGCTGTGGCCGCTGGTGGCGCTGGCGCAGGATGTGGCGACCGGCGGCGCGGGCGCGGCCATCAACGTCGACCTGGGCACCGGCTCGGGCCTGACCGAACGGGTGGTCCAGCTGGTCGGGCTGATGACCGTCCTGTCGCTGGCGCCGTCGATCGTGATCATGACCACCAGCTTCGTCCGCATCGTCGTGGTGCTGTCGCTGCTGCGCACCGCCCTGGGCATGCAGCAGTCGCCGCCGAACGCCGTGCTGGTGTCGCTGGCCCTGTTCCTGAGCGCCATCGTCATGGCTCCGACGTGGCAGGACGCCTATGATTCGGGCATCCGACCCCTGCTGGACCAGCAGATGGAGCTGCCCCAGGCCTTCGATGCGGCATCGGAACCTGTGAAGACTTTCATGCTCGCGCAGGTGGACCAGGACGACCTGGCGCTGTTCGTGCGGCTGTCCGAGCTGGAGGCGCCCACGGCGGCCGCGGACCTGCCGCTCCGGGTGGTCACCCCGGCCTTCATGATCAGCGAGTTGAAGCGGGCCTTTGAAATCGGATTTCTCCTTTTCGTTCCGTTCCTTGTGATCGATCTGGTGGTCGCCAGCGTGCTCATGTCGATGGGTATGATGATGCTGCCTCCGGTGGTGATTTCCCTGCCGTTCAAGCTGATCTTTTTCGTGCTCGTGGACGGTTGGCGGCTGGTCGCCGGGAGCCTCGTCGAGAGCTTTCAGCGCGCGTCCGGATCAGGGTAAATCCCCCGTCCGTGGGACTTTCCCGCCCGAAGTCGCTTGCCAAGCGAAGAAAAAGCGGCGTCAATCCGTCCGTCATCGCCCTTTTGACGGGGCGAGCTTCAATCGGGAAACGACCCATAATGACCACTCAATCCGAACTCATCGCCGCCGTTGCCAAGGACGCCGGTGTCTCGCAGGCCGACGCTGGCCGCGTCCTCGACGCCATCGTCAAGACCATCCATTCGTCGCTGATCGCGGGTTCGGATGTCCGTATCTCGAACCTCGGTGTGTTCGACACGGCCGCCCGCGCGGCCCGCGAAGGCCGCAACCCGGCCACCGGCGCGACGATCAAGATCGCCGCCTCCAAGGCCGTGCGCTTCCGCGTATCGAAGCCGCTGAAGGATGCGGTCAACAAGTAGGACCGAACCCGGCATCCCTCACCCCGGCGAATGCCGGGATGGCCGGATCAGGTGGCTGGTTGAGGACGGGCGGGCGCCGCGGGTCGGTTCCCGCCCGTTTTCGCTCTCAGCTCGGTCTTCATGGACGCGACCCAGCCGGCGAAGGTGTCCGCCGATCCGGCCAGGGCGGCGTAGTCCCCGGGGGCGGCCCCGCCGTCAGCCCCGTCGTCCAACGCGATCGACAGCGCCGTCTTCGCCCGCGCACCGGCGATATAGGGGCGGTAGTTCCGCGACAGCCGGGACAGGGCCCCGGCGTCGCGGCTCAGAGAATAGCCCACGCCGGCGCGGATCAGACGCGCCTCCTCCTGGGTGGTCAGCGCCGCCGGATCGCGGTGGCGTTCGCCCAGAAAGGCCTCGTAGAGGACCGCAGCCTGGGCCCATTTTTCCTGTTTCCAGAACACCTCGGCGCGGACGTCGCGCGCCTCGGGCGAGGCGTCGGTGCCCAGAACCTCCAGCGCATGATCATAGCGGCCAAGCTGCGCCAGGGCCCGAGCTTCAAGAGCCCGGCGTTCGGTATTGAGGGCGGACGGCAGGATGGTCGTGCGCGAGCCCCAGATGGCCTGCAGCGCCGGCTCGGGCTGGCGATCCATCAGATAGACGGCGGCCAGATCGGTCGCGACCTGGGCCTTGGCCACGCCCTCGAGGCGGTTATCGACCTGGTATTTCAGCAGTTCGGCGGCCTGGTCCAGCAGGTCGACATCGACCAGACGTCGGGCCAGTCGACGCACCATCTCATCGCCGTCGGCACCGATGGGGGTCAGTTCGCGAAAGTCGTAGAACAGGCCCAGCGCCTGCACCGGCTGAAGCCCGTCGGCACCGCCCTCGAGAAACAGCATGCGGAAGGCCGCGCCCAGATCGGTCTGGATTTCGGCGGCACCTTCCAGCCGGCTCATATTGGGCCCGGCCCCCTTCAGGGCGGTCAGCGCCTCGCGGTACAGCCCTTGCGACAGATACAGCTGGCCCAGCTGGCGGATGACGGCCAATTCGGTCGAGTCGCCACGCCAGCGCCACCGCAGGCTTTCCAGTTCTTTCGCGGCAGCGTCTGCCTTCATCGTGCCCTTGGCCAATGACAGTCGCACGACCCCCAGTCTGGCGGGCACCGAAACGGCGTCCAGCGGCGCGCGACCGATCGCCGTATAGACGGCGAGAGCCCGGGCGGACTGGCCGTCCAGTTCGAACAGTTTGGCCTGCACCAGACGGGCGGTCAGCTGGTCGGCGGCCGGCGCGTCCTGGCTGAAACTGTAGGCCAGCAGGGCGCGCGCCGACTCCAGGTCGCCGGCCTCCAGCGCCGCCAGCGCATGAGCGGCCCCGAAACGGGCCCGCCACGGGGGTGGAAAATCGTCCACCGCCACAGCCCCGGCGGCGAAGGCCAGACGGGCCTCGGCATGGTCGCCCTGGGTCGAGGCGATATGGCCGCGCCAGACGGCGGAGGCGGGATCGCCGGCGACGGCCGCAGAGGCGAAATCGCCCTGGGCCTCTTCCATGCGGCCGATGGAGGCGCGGGCCGCGCCCCGCAGGCCGCGCAGTTCGGGCTCGCCGGCCATGCCGGGGGCCTGGGCGACGATGGCGTTCAGCACGCCGATCGCCTCATAGGACAGGCCGGAGCCCACCAGAAAACGGGCAAACATGAACCGGGCCTCGGCCGGGGCGCGGGGATCGTCGCCGGCCACAGCGGACTCCTGGGCCGCCGCGTCCTGCAGCTGGCGGTAGCGGGCGGAGAAGCCGGCGTGACCGGGATCGGCCCAGCCGGCCAGGATCAGGCCCGCATATTTCGCCCTGCCCGGTCCACCCTCAGCGGTGGCAGCGGCGGCATCGAGGCCGGCCGAGGGCGGGGACAGCGTCAGGCCTGCGGGCCGGCTGATGGTGACCAGATCGCCTTCGGCCTGGATGGCGAGGTCGGTCGCCGTGGTCTCGACCGCAAGGCCCTGCGCCGTCGGCAGCAGGGCCAGATCGACCGTGCGGCGACGATCGGCGAACCCCTTGCCGGGGGCCAGGGCGGTGACGGCGGCGAACCGGTCACCGGCCAGCGGATCGGTCAGCCAGATCGCCCGGGTCGCGCCGGCCATGCGCGCCACGAGAACCGGCTCGCCGCTGTCGTCCCGGTCGACGGCGACTCCCTCGACAGCGACCGGCGGCCCGCCGATGACCACGGTCCAGGTCGCGCCGGTCGAGGCCGCCGACACCGCCAGTCCCTTGGGCGCGGCGATGCGGACGGCGACGTGGTCGGCCCCCGGCGTCCAGCGGGCGTCGGTCGCGGGACCCAACTGCCTTGCGCCCGACATATCCAGCCGGGCAGTGGTGTCGAACACCACCCAGACAGCCTCGCCGCGACGGAATACGGCGGCCCCGACCGGTTTTGTCCAGCCGAACGTCAGCGTCACCTTGCCGGCCGTGGCGACGGCGGTGACGGGCACATTGGCGGCGGCCGATGCCGTCTCAGCCACAGGCACGGCCGGGGTGGCATAGAGGTTCAGCCAAACGGCGCCGTCGGCCGAGCCGGTGCGGACGTCGGCCCCCTCGGCCAGCGTCAGCACCAATTCGGTCGCGCCCTGCACGGCCCGGGTCTCGACCCGGGTCACGCCACGGGGCGGATCGACCTTGAGCCGCGAGACGTCCGGGGCCGCCGTCGAGCCGATGCGGACGATGACGTCCCGGCCTTCGCGTCGGAAGCGGGACCGGGCACCGATGACGCCGGCGAACTCGACCCGCGTGAATTCGGCGTTGGAGCCGACGCGGATACTGATCGGATCCAGCGTCGCGCCGGCCTCCTGGGCCAGCGGTGCCATGGGCGCGAGCACGACCGCCCCGGCCGCGGCGACGGCCACGGTCGTTCTGAGCAGACTCTTGCTGGAGGAAGCCCCGGACATGCGCGCGCACCCTCGCGCGAGCGGCCTTTCAGCGCGGTTAACGGTTGGTGACGACGGGACGCGTCCCTTCCGGCCGAACAAGCGTAGCTGCGCCCGAACTGGAGCCCGCCATGACCCTTTTGCCCCTGATCGCCGCCATCCTCATACAGGCCGTCGCCCCGGCTCCGGCGACGCTGAACGGGGCGTGGACGGTCGATCTCTCGGCCGATCCGGCCCAGCCCTATGTCAAGCCGATGAACCTGATGCTGGCGGTCGACGGCACGATGACCGGCGACTTCTATGACAGCACCATCGAGGCCGGGCGTTGGAAGGCGCAGAACGGTCGTCTGTGCGTGTCTTTCCGGACCACCGACGGTGTCGGACCCTATCACACTGCGGCCTGCCTGGCCGGCGACCGGGTCGAGGGCCAGACCTGGGCCGAGCAACGCGATTTCGTCTTTGTCTGGAACGCGACCCGAGGCGGGCCGGCGGGCTGATCCCCCGTTGGAGCGGGTCCTGGCGGATGTCTTGCATCCCGCGCCAATGCGGCGCGTTCCGGGACCACCGGGACGCGCCGACACACGGCGGGGCCTCCCTGTAAGGACCCGCCCATGACCGAGACCCCCTATCCGCGCCTGAACACGCTTTCCACCGGCCTGCGCAGCCGCTGTCCGCGGTGCGGCAAGGGACCGCTGCTGACCGGCTTCCTGACCATCCGCGACGCCTGCCCCGCCTGCGGACTGGACTATGGTTTCGCCGAACCGGCCGACGGCCCGGCCTTCTTCGGCATGAGTCTGGTGGGCATCATCGGCATGGGCCTGTTCATGTGGTTCGAGTTCACCGTCCATCCGCCGGTCTGGGTGCATATGGTGGTGACCATGCCCCTGCTGGTGGTCGGCTGTCTGGGCGTGTTGCGGCCACTGAAGGGCTGGCTGGTGTCCGAACAGTACATCCACAAGGCCGCGCCGCCGGTGTTCGAGAGCAACGGCGGGCACGGCGAGGGGTCGAAATGGCGCTAGACCGCCCCGTTTGACTTCCCGCCCGATGACGCGCCCCTTGCGGTCGTCCCGGGGAGGGGCGCGGCCATGGCCATCGAACAGATTCTGTCATGGCTGCTGATCCTGGTGCCCGTCGTCATCCTGACCATGGCGGCAGTGATGATCATCAGGCGCAAACGGTAGGGCCGCAGGCCGCTCAGACCAGGAACAAGCCCACGCCCGCGGCTGCCATCACGACCGTTGCCGTCCAGCCGAGGATCTTCAGGGTCGGGCCGATGACGAACGGCCCCATCACCGATTTGCGCGAGGCCAGGATCATGGCGACCACCATGATCGGCACGGCGACGAGCCCGTTGAGGACGGCGCTCCAGACCAGGGCCTGGATGGGATCCACGTCGGTCAGGCTGAGCGCCACCCCGCCCAGGGTCGCCGCCGCGATGATGGCGTAAAACCCCGGGGCCTGGCCGAGTTTGCGGTCCAGACCCATGGGCCAGCCGAAGGACTCGGAAATGGCATAGGCCGCCGATCCGGCCAGCACCGGAATGGCCAGCAGACCGGTGCCGATGATCCCCAGGCTGAACAGCCAGAAGGCCATGTCGCCGGCGATCGGCCGCAGCGCCTCGGCCGCCTGGGCCGCGCTGTCGATCCGGGTGATGCCATTGACGTGCAGGGTCACGGCCGTCGTCAGCACGATGAAGAAGGCGATCAAACTGCACACCGCCATACCGGTCCAGGTATCCAGCCGGATGCGGCGCAGTTCGGCGTCGGCAAGTTCGGGGGTGTTGAGCAGGGACCGTTTCTCGGGGTCCGGACCCAGGTCCTCGACCTCCTGCGAGCTCTGCCAGAAGAACATATAGGGGCTGATGGTGGTGCCGAACACGGCCACGACCATGGTCATGAAGGCGGGCGTCAGCACGATCTCCGGCACGAACGAGCGCCAGATCACCTCGCTCCAGGGAATCTTCACCGTGAAGACGACGCCGACATAGGCCAGCAGCGACAGGGTCAGCCATTTAAGCACCCCGACATACCGTTTGTAGCTCATGAAGACCTCGAGCATCAGGCAGACGAGGCCGAAGGCGACGGCATAGACGACCTTGTCGACGCCCGGCGCGATCAGGGCCGCTGCAGCGGCCATAGCGGCCACGTCGGCGGCGATGTTGATGGTGTTGGCGACCAGCAGCAGCAGCACCAGAATCGCCAGCAGCCAGACCGGAAAGGCCCGCAGGATATTGGCCGCCAGCCCGTGTCCGGTGACCCGGCCGATCCGGGCGACGATCTGCTGGATGCCGGCCAGCAGGGGATAGGCCAGCACCACGCTCCACAGCATGTTCAGGCCGAACATCGCCCCGGCCTGGGAATGGGTGGCGACCCCGCCGGGATCATCATCCGCCGCCCCGGTGATCAGACCCGGACCGAGGCGGCCGAGCAGGCTGGGCCTCCGGGCACCGGACTCGGGATCGCTCATGGTTCGTCTCGCGCGGCGGTCAGCCTTGCTTCAGCCTGTACACAGGTTCGTCGTCAAGGACGACAACGCCCGTTCAGGCGACCCTGAACCA
>JBBQTX010000099.1:0-7394 GCA_038234475.1 Caulobacterales bacterium
GCTTCTCCATGCCCGGATTGCCCGGCGCGATGACCAGCCTGCGCACCAGCGGCGACTGCGCGATCTTCCACGCCAGGGCGTGTTCGCGGCCGCCTGATCCCACCAGCAGGATATTCATGCCCGCGCAATGACCGGACGGGCCGGGGCGGTCAAGTCGCAGCCGGTCGAAGTGGGGACACACACCACTTTCCCTGACACGTTGCGGACTTCAGGGGATCGCGTCCCGAACCCGTCTGCGTTTGGCGGCGCCCTCCCCCTTGGCGGTCGAACCGGGGACACGCACCGCTTTCCGGGGCGGTTCAAGCAAGCCCGAAAGTGGTGTGTGTCCCCACTTTCTTTTTTGGATTCAGATCGATTCGCCCTGAAGCAAATCTGTTCTAGACCCGGCTGGCCGCCAGCCGGGGCCGCTTCATCCACGGGGGTTCCGGCATCGCCCTTCGCGCGGCGGTCTGGGCCTGGGTCCAGCGCAGGTGAAGGTCGGCGAAATAGGCGTCGTCCTGTTCGATCCGGCGCTGCTCTCCGCTCAGGAAGTCGCGGTGAACCGTCAGCACGTCAAACGGCGCGCCGACGCCGACATTGCTGCGCATCGTCGTCGAGAACGAGATCAGGCCAAGCTTGACCGCCTCCGCCAGTGTCGTGTCATACGCCAGTCCGCTCTCGAGAATCGGCTTGCCGTATTTCAGCTCGCCGATCTGAAGATAGGGTGTGTCGCGCCCGCATTCGATGAAATTGCCCTGGCTGTAGATCAGGTACAGCCCCATTTCGCCACTCCCGATCGCACCGCCCAGCAGCATGGCGGCCGAGGTGTTCCGCGCAGGGGCCTCCAGCGCCGGCGCGATCGACTGGCGCACGCTGCGCAGGGCATGGCCCAACAACTGGGCACAGCGGAACAGGGTCGGTGCGGTTTGCAGCGTCTCGGGTTCCTCGCCGACATTCAGGTGCACGCCCTCTCGCGCCAGGGCCAGGGCGGTCTGGGTCACCGACAGGTTGCCGGCGGTGCAGACGGCCAGCACCCGCTCTCCGGGGCGGTCGACCACATGCAGCTTGCGGTAGGTCGAGATACTGTCGACGCCCGCATTGGTGCGCGTGTCGGCGATCATCGCCAAGCCCTCGTCGACCAGCATGCCTACGCAATAGGTCATCTGGCGCGCCATCCCCGAACGGCAGTCATCCGCCGACGGTAACAGATTCTCACGACCTGGGTGTCCGCATCACGTCGGTCTCAACCCTGTTGCTGGCTCTGTTGCATGTCGGCATCACGCACGCTCAGCCGCACGGCCAACCGCTCGCCGCCACCGCCGTAGCTGGCCCCGCGCACCGGCGCGGCGCCCAGATAGTCCAGTCCCGTCGCCACCCGGACATAACGGTCCGTCGGGCAGATCCCGTTGGCGGCGTCGAACCCGACCCAGCCCAAACCCTCCACCCAGGCCTCGGCCCAGGCGTGCGCCGCCTCCTGGTCGTCCTGACCGTCGCGCCGCAACAGATGGCCGGACACGTAACGGGCCGGGATCTTCATCTGCCGGGCGCAGGCGATGAAGACGTGGGCATGGTCCTGGCAGACGCCCCGGCCCAGCGCCAGAACCTCCGCCGCCGTATGGGTGGGCGTCGTCACCCCCACCTCGAAGGCCACCGAGCCGTGGATCGCCGCCATCAGCCGGTGCAGCCGGTCCAGCGGTGGATGGGCCGAAAACTCCGAGGCGAACACCGCGATCAGCTTGTCGCGCCGGGTCAGCGCTGTGTCACGCAGGAACACCAGCGGTGCCAGCGTCTCCTGATCCGGTGGCACCACGCCGGCGGTCCCGCTGGTCACGACCTCGCCTGACACCCGGACCGTCAGGCTGCGCGTCGGCTGTTCGGTATAGAGGGTGTGGACGATGTTGCCGAAGGCGTCCTCGGTGCGCCACAGACGCGCGTCGACGTCGGTCTCGACCCGCCAGTTCCGCACCTGCTGGGCCTCGCTGGATCGGGGCGTCAGACGCAGGGTCTGGATGATGAACCGCGCCGCCCGGTCATAGGCGTATGTGGTGGCGTGATCGATGACGATGCGCATGCCGTCAGCTCAGATACTGTTCGGTGATGGCCTGGCCGAGCCGGTGGTTCTCGCTCAGGAACGCCTGGATATATTCGTGCAGGCCAGACTGGAAGATGGCGTCGATGCGCGAATTGTCGAACGATCGCATCCGGTCTGCGGCGATCCGCTGCGCCGGCCCTCGGCGACCGTAGTCGCCGGCCAGCCGCTCCAGATAGCGCACGATCGACGCCTGGCAGCTGGCCAGCGAGCGCGGCATCTGTCGGTTCAGCACCAGCAGGTCGGCTACCAGCCAGGGCTTGACCGAGTCCCGATAGACCCAGCGATAGGCCGTCAGCGCCGAGACCTCGCGCAGGAGGGTGGTCCACTGGAAATAGTCCAGCTGCCCGCCCACCCGTTCGCCCTCGGGCAGCAGCAGATGGTATTTGACGTCCAGCAGTCGCGCGGTGTTGTCGGCCCGCTCGATCGCCGCGCCGAGCCTGAGGAAATAATAGCCATCGTTGCGCAGCATGGTGCGCGAGGTGGCACCCTCGACCGACAGGGTGACGGTCTTCACCCACTCCAGAAAGCGCGCGAACTCGTCCCGCCGGGTCGGCTGCCCCTGATCGGACAGGCCGTTCCAGGCCCCGTTGATCGCCTCCCACAATTCGACCGTCAGGGCCGTGCGCACCGAGCGCGCATTGGTCCGGGCCCGGGTGATGCAGGCCGTGATCGACGACGCATTATTGGGCGCGAAGGCCAGATACTCCCGCACCGACTTCTCGGTCGGCGACCGGCCCAGCGCCTTGGGCGCGCCGGCCGAGGCCAGGGCGCTGGCCCAGACCGTCTCTGAATCGCCGTCCCCCCGCGTCGGAATGGTGGCCAGCCTCAGCGTCGCCTCCAGGATGCGGGCGAGGAAGTCCGCCCGCTCGATGTAGCGGCCGGTCCAGTAGAGGCTGTCTGCCGTGCGCGAGAGCATTACTCCTCCCCCGTCGGGGGAGGGGCACCATCCGAAGGATGGTGGAAGGGGCTGGACACAAACGCCTGCGTCGAGGGCATGCCCCGTCCACCGCTGCGCGGTCGCCCTCCCCCGACAGGGGAGGATTTGGTCCCGGCCTCAAGCATCCAGCACCCAGGTGTCCTTGGTGCCGCCACCCTGGCTGGAGTTGACCACCAGCGAGCCTGGTTTCAGCGCCACCCGCGTCAGTCCTCCCGGTGCCACCTTGACCCCGTCCGGGCTCGAAAGCACGAACGGCCGCAGGTCTACGTGGCGGCCGCACAGTTCGCCCTTGTCCAGGGTCGGCGCGGTCGAAAGGGCCAGGGTCGGCTGGGCGATGAAGTCGTCGGGGTCGTTGATCAGCTTCTTGCGAAAGGCCTCGACCTCGGCCTTGGTCGAGGCCGGTCCGACCAGCATGCCGTAACCGCCCGATCCACCGACCTCCTTGACCACCAGTTGATCCAGCTTCGACAGCACTTCTTTCAACGCCTCCGGTTCGCGGCAGCGCCACGTCGGGACATTCTTCAGGATCGGCTCCTCGCCGGTGAAGAAGCGGATGATCTCCGGCATATAGGTATAGACCGCCTTGTCGTCGGCCACGCCGGTCCCGACCGCATTGGCCAAGGTCACCGTGCCCTCCTGATAGGCGGTCATCAGTCCAGGCACGCCCAGAGTGGAGTCGGGACGGAAGGTCAACGGGTCCAGGTAGTCGTCGTCGATGCGGCGATAGACGACGTCGACCCGTGTTGGCCCTTGCGTCGTGCGCTTGAAGACCTTGCCGTCGTCGACGAAAAGGTCACGTCCCTCGACCAGATCGACCCCCAGCTTGTCGGCCAGGAAGGAGTGTTCGTAGTAGGCCGAGTTGAACGGCCCGGGCGTCAGCACGACGATGGTCGGGTTCGCCCCCGCCGCTTCCGGCGCGCACGCCTGCAAGCTGGACAGCAGCATGTCGGCATAGGTCTCGACCGGGCGCACAGGATAGTCCGCGAACAGGTCGGGGAACAACCGCATCATCATCTCGCGGTTCTCCAGCATGTAGGAGACCCCCGACGGCGTGCGGCAATTGTCCTCCAGCACATAGAAGCCGTCCTCGCCGGTCCGCACCAGGTCGACGCCCGCGATCTGCACCCAGATCCCCCGTGGCGGCCGCCGGCCCTGCATTTCCGGCACATAATAGGGATTGGTCAGGACCAGTTCGGCCGGGATGATCCCCGCCTTCAGGCATTCCTGCTTGTCGTAGACGTCCGCGAGAAAGGCATTGATCGCCTTGACCCGCTGGACCAGTCCGGCCTCCAGCCCTGCCCACTCCGTCGCGCCGATGATGCGCGGCACCACGTCGAACGGGATCAGCCGCTCGCTGGACTCGGCCTCGCCATAGACGGCGAAGGTGATGCCCATGCGGCGAAAGAACAGCTCGGCCTGACGCGACCGCGCCTGCAGCAAGCCCTCGGGAGCATCCGCCAGCCACCGCGCCAGTCCGCGATAGCTGTCGCGGACCTCACCGCCGTATCCTGACATCTCGTCGAACGCCATGCCGCTCCCGCTGAAACAATCCAGCAGCGTGGCCCGACAAGCGGCGCTGGTGCAACAGGAATGTTGCGGCGCGATGAAGGGTTCCGGCACTGGCGCGGACTCTTCGTGCGTAAACGGACGGCTTGTTACACAGGTGACGCAGCAGCTTCACCGTGAGGTCGTCGCCGTGTCGCCGATGCGGCACGAACCGGCGCTACGCCCCCTGATGTAACCGCTCGGGGGCTGCCATGATTCGTCGCGTTCAACGGAATTCCATCCTGCTCGGCGCCAGCGCGCTGGGCATCGTCTGGGCCATGGCCGGGGCCGTCTCGGCCCAGGATGCCGAACCGTCCCAGCTGGACGACGTCATCGTCACGGCCCAGTTGCGCGAGCAGAGCGCGACCGAAGTGCCCTTCGCCCTGACGGCTTACAGCGGCCAGACGCTCGAAGACCTCGGCGTCCAGGACTTCGAGGAACTGTCGGCCTTCACGCCGGGCCTGCTGGTGCAGAACCAGTCTCCGAACAACCCGGGCTTCGTGATGCGCGGCATCACCTCGGACTCCGGCGAGGCAACCAGCGAGCCTCGCGTGTCCGTCTATCAGGACGGCGTCTCGATCTCGAAGTCGCGTGGCTCCTATGTCGAACTGTTCGACATTGAGCGAGTCGAAATCGCCAAGGGTCCGCAGTCGACCCTGTACGGACGCGGGGCCCTGATCGGCGCCATCAACGTGATCCAGAACAAGGCCGACTTCGAGGTCGACGCCGCCGGTCGTCTGGCCTTCGGCAGCTACGACTACACCATGGCCGAAGTCATGGTGAACGCCCCGATCAATGACATGGTCGCGCTTCGCATCGCCGGGCGGATGAAGTCGCGTAACGGCTATGTCGAGAACTTGCTGGGTGGCGACGACTACAACGGCTTCAACACCAACGCCTTCCGCCTCAGCCTCGCCTTCCAGCCGAACGACGCCTTCCGCTACGATCTGATCGCCAACTTCCAGGAAGACGACGCGCCGGGCACCTCGTTCAAGGCGATGGCCTATTCTCCGGCGGACCCCAATACCGGTGCCATCCTGGGCGGCCGCGATCCGTGGGACGGCGCCGCCCTGACGCCGTCCACCGCGCTGGACGGCGGACGGTTCCTCGGTCTGGACCGCACGGTTCACGGGGTCACCGGCATCGGCCGTTTTGATTTCTCGGACAGCCTGACCCTGACTTCGACCACCGCCTATCGCGAGTTCGACTCGGTTGAAGTGTTCGATCCCGACGGCATCTCCCTGCCCCTTCTGACCGCCATCGAGGACGCCCAGGGCAAGCAGTTCAGCCAGGAATTCCGGCTGAACTGGGACAACGGCGGGCAGCTGTCCGGCTTCATCGGCGGCGGCTATTTCAACGAAGACGGATTCCAGCGCACCCCGACCGAGTTCAACGAGCGCGTCGCCCTGGCCCAACTGGCCGGGCTGCTGGACGGCAATCCGATGGCGGTGGGCACCACCGCCCTGCCGCTGATCGCCTTCTCCAACCCAGCCTTGATCGATCCCATCCTGGCCGGCTTCGGCATCCCCGCCCCCTTCATCGCGGGTATCCGCAACAATCTGAAGTCCTCGCATCTCGAGACTGGCACCAACTTCAGCGAGCTGGAATCGTTCGACCTGTTCGGTGACCTGACCTGGCGCCCGACCGACCGGCTCGAGTTCGCCGCCGGCGTCCGCTTCACGCAGGACGACAAGACCACCTCGATCTCGACCGCCGCGCTGAACGGCCGTTCGATCCTCGGCGGCCTGCTGGCCGTCCAGGGCCTGACCGCGCGGATCAACGCCCTGATCGCCCTGGGCACGCCAGCCGCGCTGGCGGAGGCCGCCGCGCTCGGCGCCTTCACCAACGGGATCGTTTTCCAGCTGGCCCAGCCCGGTGCCGCCAACGCGCCTGTCACCGCAGCCTTCCCGCTGTTCGGCCTGACCTTCCAGCCGACCGCCGGCAACGGCTCGGTCGTCAGCCAGGATCTGAAGGATGACGGCGTCACATGGCGCTTCACCGGCCGGTACGAGGTCACCGACAACACCAGCGTCTACGCCAACTATGCGCGTGGTCGACGTCCGGCCATCCTCGCCGCCCGCCCGCCTTCGCAGCCCTTCGCCGCCCCGACCTTCACCTTCGTCGACGCCGAACAGGTCGACAGCTACGAGATCGGTGCCAAGACCGCGATGATGGGCGGCGCGCTTCGCCTCGACGGCGCGCTCTATCTTTACGACTACCAAAACTTCCAGACCACGGTGCAGGTCGGCACCCAGTTCATCACCACCAACGCGGGCGAAGCCTCGTCCTACGGGTTCGAGGGCCAGGTCTTCTTCAGCCCGTCGGACAGCCTCGATCTGTTCGCCACCTACAGCTACAACCACTCGCGCTTCGAGGCGGGCATCTTCGACGGCAACAAGTTCCGCCTGGCTCCCGACAACCGCGCCTCGATCGGCGCGACCTGGCGCACGGTCCTGTTCGGAGGCACGGTCGAGGTCCAGCCCACCTACAGCTGGCAGTCCGAAACCTTCTTCGATGACAACAACGACCGCGCCAGCTTGCAGACCACGAATTTCGTGCCCGACACCGTGGTCGACGAGGTGCAGGAGAGCTACGGCCTGATGAACCTGCGGATCCGTTATGAGCCGTCCGACGCCAACTGGGGTGTCGAACTGTTCGGCGACAACCTGCTGGATCAGGACTACATCAAGGATGCGGGCAACACCGGCGATGCGCTGGGTGTGCCGACCTTCATCGCCGGCGAACCCCGGACCTACGGCGTCACCCTGAACCTGCGCTACTAGAGGCCTCGGATGACCCTGCACCGCCGTGACCTCCTCAGCCTCTTCGGGGCAGGTGCGG
>JBBQTX010000100.1:0-7275 GCA_038234475.1 Caulobacterales bacterium
CAGATTGGCCAGGCACGGAATGGGGCTGATCGAGCCGTCGGGCATGACGGGCTTTTCGAACAGCACCGCCGGACCGCCGTTGCGCAGCAGCCGGGTCTGGATCTCGGTCATTTCCAGCGTGGTCGAGACCGGCTCGGTCACCCGGACGAGTTCGCCAGCGGCCTCAAGCATGGCCATGAAGTCGCGCAGAGATTTGTAGGCCATGGAGCGTCCAGACTGATCATTCCCCGCTCATCCCTGCGAAAGCCGGGACCCAGTTCATTCGTGTGGCACGGTGCCCGGGATCAGGACCGTTTCCGCACTGGAGGCGCCGGAACGCCCAAAGCACTGGGTCCCGGCTTTCGCCGGGATGAGCGGATCGAAAGATGCCTAGAACGCCAAGGCTTCGCTGTCACGGGGGCGCGCCGACACGCGCGTCAATACGCCCGCGTGTCAGAAACAAGTGCCCACAGCGGCAGGTGAAGAGCGCTGGTTGCCGCCCCGATCTGGGCGGTGGTCAGACGGGCGCGGCCGGCCTCGGCGCGGCGGGCCTGTTCGGACGAGATGTGCAAAAGGGCGGCGAGGTCGTCGACGGCCATGCCGCGCGTCTCGCGCCACCGCTTCAATCTCGCGCCGACCGCCGCGTCGAGCGGATCAACGCCGGGAAAACCCAGCACCGAACCCATCGCTTCCTCCTTGCGCTATCGGCCTTCGGCCTGCCTGAGCGCAATTCCCCTTACGCCGGCGGATCGCCGCGCTTCAGGCCCATTCTTCGTCCCAGCTGAAGTCCTTGTCCAGCCAGTCGCCGAGGCGGCCGTCGGGGCGGGCCAAGGCGTGGATGCGGTCCATCTGTTCGGGCGTCAGCGAGAAGTCGAAGATGTCGAAACTCTCCTCGGCCCGGCTGACCTTCGAGGTGCGCGGAATGGCGATGACGCCCTGCTGGATCAGCCAGCGCAGGGTCACCTGTCCCGGAGATTTCCCGTGGGCCTTGCCGATCTCGATCAGGGTTGCGTCGTCGGCGATATGGCCCTGGGCCAGCGGCGACCATGCGGTGATGGACGATCCGAGGTCCTTCGCCGTCGCCTTCAGCTTCGAGAGCTTGAGGTAGGGGTGATACTCGACCTGGTTGGTGACCAGCTTCGCCTTCGACAGCGCCTGCGCCTCGCGGAACTCTGCCGAGGGGAAGTTGGACAGGCCGATGGTGCGGGTCAGCCCCTGATCCTTGGCCTCGTTCAGCGCGCCGAGCGTTTCCTCAATCGCGGGCTCGGCCTTGGGCCAGTGCAGCAGCAGCAGATCGGGCGTGAAGCCGAGACCCGCGGCCGACTCCGCCGCCTGACGCAGCAGGGCGTCGCGGGTGAAGTGGGCGGTCCAGATCTTGGTCGTCAGCCAGATCTCGTCGCGGGCGACGTGACCCGCCGAGACGGCGTCGCGGATGCCGTCGCCGACCGCCGCCTCGTTCCTGTAGATCCAGGCGGTGTCGATGTGGCGGTAGCCGATCCGCAGGGCCTCGGCGACCATGGTCCGCGCGACCTCCGGCGTCAGATTCCAGGTGCCGAACCCGAGCAGGGGAATGGCGTGGCCGTCGACGGTGATCACGGGCTGGTCGGTCATGGCGGGCTCCGGTGGGGGTGCTGCCTACCTATGCCGCGACTTCGGCGGATCAAGGCGCGTCCGTGAAAGCCTTGGACCACGCGCGCGGTTCCGCTAAAGCCCCTGCCGTCCTCCCGCTTCGAGCATCGCCATGACCGACCTTCCCGACCGCCTCTGTGTCGATCCCGACAGCCCCTTCCACGACGCCGACCTGCTGGCCAAGGGGATCGGCGTCCGCTTCAAGGGCGAGGAAAAGACCAATGTCGAGGAATACTGCATCTCGGAGAGCTGGGTCCGCCTGGCCGTCGGCAACCGCGTCGACCGTCGGGGCAAGGCTCTGACCGTCAAGCTGCAGGGACCGGTCGAGGCCTGGGTCAAGGGCGAGTAGGCCCAGGCGCCCCCGGAGCGTCGTCGAAAACTCTTTTGCCGACCGCTTGTCCGCTCCCATCGCAAGGTTCAGGGACCGGCTCCCCTGAGTCCCGGAGTCGTGATGCGCCTGTCTGATCGCCTGTTCGCCCGTCCTGTACGGCGCGGAGGAGGTGGACCAGCCGACCGACACCGGCAACGGCGGCGGGGCCTATCTGCGCGGCATCGGGCCGGCGGTGGAGCAGCACATCATCGCCGGCGAGAGCGATTTCGGCGCCGACCGCATCTATGCGCTGGGCCTGCCCCCGGGTGCGCAAGGGTCGGACTTCGCCCGGGCGGCGGGACGGGTGCTGTATCCCATCGGCGTCCTCGCTTCGGCCGATCCCGAGCTGAACGGTGGCGCCGACATCGCGCCGCTGGCGGGCGCGGGTGTGCCGGTGTTCGGCCTGAGCCAGGACGGCACCCGCTATTTCGACCTGCACCACACGGCGGACGATACGCTGGACAAGATCGATCCGGCGCAGATGAGCCAGAACGTGGCGGCCTGGGCGGCGCTGGTCTGGCTGATCGCGGATTCGGTGGTGGACTTCCGGGCCATGCGGCCAGCGGCGGCGGGGGCCCGCTGATCCACATTCAAGCTTGACCATGGGTGCCGGCATGCGACGGTGAGCCGACTCAAGCTCGAACCAACGGGGGAATCATGAGCGACAACTACAATCAGGGCGGCGCGCCGCAAGCCTCGCAAAGCAATGGCATGGCCGTGGCCTCGCTCGTGCTCGGCATCCTTTCCATCCTGTTCGGATGGATCCCCATCATCGGCCTCGTGTCCTGGATCCTGGCCCCCCTCGGCCTGGTTCTCGGCGTGCTGGCCATGAACAAGAGCGCGTCCAAGGGGCTGGCGATCGCCGGCGTGGTCTGTTCGAGCATCGGCCTGCTGATCTGCATCCTCTGGGTCGTGGGCCTCGGTGCCCTGGTCACGGCAGGCGCGGCGAGCGGATACTGATCTCCACCCGCATGGCCCCGGTCGCCGGGCGCTGCTAGATCAAGCCACCGCCCGCGAGCGTGGCGAAACTGGTAGACGCAAGGGACTTAAAATCCCTCGACTTCGGTCATGCGGGTTCGACCCCCGCCGCTCGCACCAAGGCCTACCGCTTCTTGCCCAGCTCGGCGGCGATGTCCTTGATCATGCGGCCGGCCTTGCGGTGGGCGGCGGCCAGCTGGTCGCGGGTCACGCCCCAGCGCTTCATCCAGTGTTCGACGGCCTGGCGCTCGGACATGTCCAGCCGGTCCCGGTCGATGAAGCCGCGCTTGTCCTTCAGGCCCGCCATGGTCCGCTCCGTTGCCGACCGTGAGGTAGCGCGAAACGGTGCCGGGCGCGACAGGTCGCCATAACTTCGTGTTTCCCGCAAAGAACCGCCCTTAACCCGGCGCGCGTTCGGGGGCACAAGGACGAATCGCCCCTCAGTCCTTATGGATACTCCATGAAACGATCCCGGCGCGCCCGTATCGTCGCGACCCTGGGACCCGCCAGCCGGGCACCCGGCATGGTCAAGGCCCTGGCCCAGGCCGGGGTCGACGTCTTCCGCCTCAACTTCAGCCACGGCACGCACGAGGATCACGCTGCGGCGCTGAAGGCCGTGCGCGGGGCCGAACTGGCGTTGAAACGACCGCTGGGCGTGCTGGCCGACCTTCAGGGGCCCAAGCTGCGGCTGGGCCGGTTCAGGGACGTCGAGATCGACATCAAGCCCGGCCACACGATGCGGTTCGACCTCGATCCGACGCCGGGCGACGCGACCCGGGTGCAGATGCCGCATCCGGAAATCTTCAAGGCCCTGCGCACGGGCATGCTGCTGCTGCTCGACGATGGGCGGGTGCGGCTGAGGGTCGGCGAGCGGACCGACACTTACGCCGATGTGACGGTCGAGAGCGGCTCGAAGCTGTCGGATCGCAAGGGCGTGGCCGTGCCCGAGGCGGTGGTGCCGGTCTCGGCGCTGACGCCCAAGGACCGCGAGGACCTGGCCTTCGCCCTGCGCATCGGCGTCGACTGGGTGGCGCTTAGCTTCGTGCAGAAGGCCGAGGACATGGCCGAGCTGAAGCAGATCGTGAAGGGCCGCGCCGCCTGTCTGGCCAAGATCGAAAAGCCGCAGGCGCTGGCGGAGCTAGAGAGCATCCTCGACTATTGCGACGGTGTGATGGTGGCGCGCGGCGACCTCGGCGTCGAACTGGAGCCCGAAGAGGTTCCGGTGGCCCAGAAGCAGATCATCCGCGCCGCCCGACGTCGCGGCGTGCCGGTGATCGTGGCGACCCAGATGCTGGAATCCATGACGTCATCGCCGGCCCCGACGCGGGCCGAGGCCTCGGACGTGGCCAATGCCGCCTATGAGGGGGCCGACGCCCTGATGCTGTCGGCCGAAACGGCGTCCGGCGACTATCCGCTGGAATCGGTCGGGGTGATGAGCCGGATCATCGAGCGGGTCGAGCAGGACCCGCTCTGGCCCAGTCTGATGGACGCCGAACACGCCGGCATGGACGACATCGACGCCGACGCCCTGGTGGCCGCCGCGCGCAAGGCGGCCGAGGCCCAGTCGACGGCCTGTATCGTGGTGTTCACGACCCTGGGCGGGACGGCGCGGCGGATGGCGCGCGAGCGGCCGTTGCAGCCGGTACTGGCCCTGACGCCCAACCCCGACACGGCGCGGCGGCTGTCCCTTGTCTGGGGGCTGGAGACCCGGCTGGGCAAGGAGCCGACGTCGCTGGAGGATGTGACCGAGGACGCGGTCAACAGCGCGGTCGAATACGACATGGCGCAACCGGGCCAGCGAATCCTGATCCTGGCCGGAACGCCCTTCGGCGCGCCGGGGGCTGCGAATCTGCTGCGACTGGCCCATGCTCCGGCGAAGGCGAAGCGCTGAACCCGCCTCCTCCCCCTTATTGGGGGAGGGGGACCATCCGAAGGATGGTGGAGGGGGCGGTGACGAGCACCGGTGGGTGGGATTGCCCCTCCACCGCTTCGCGGTCCCCCTCCCCCACGAGGGGGAGGAGACGTAGGGACTGATCAAATACATCGGCTCGAAACGGGCGTTGCTGACGCAGATCGCGACCGCGATCCGGGGCCAGCTGCCTGACGGCGGAACGGTGTGCGACCTGTTTTCCGGCAGCGCTCGCGTCGGTCACGCCCTGAAGCGCGAGGGGTTCCGGGTTTGGTCGAACGACCACAACGCCTATGCCCACACCCTCGCCACGGCCTATGTGCAGGCGGACCGGGACCGCTGGCTGGACCGGGCCGAGGCTGTGCTGGCCGAACTGAGGACCGTGACGCCCGAGGCCGGCTGGTTCACCAAAACCTTCTGCGAGGACGCCCGCTATTTCACGCCGCAGAACGGCGCCGTGATCGACGCCATGCGTGACCGGATCGCGGCCCTGGCGCTGGAGCCCGAGCTGGAGGCGATTGTTCTGGTCAGCCTGATGGAGGCCGCCGACCGGGTGGATTCCACGGCCGGTCTGCAGATGGCCTATATGAAACAGTGGGCCGCGCGGGCGCTGAAGCCGCTGGAGCTGCGGATGCCCGACATTCTGCCCGGCGTGGCGGACGGGCCATGCAAGGCGACCCGGGCCGACGCCGTCGCACTGGCCTCGCAGGTCGAGGCCGATCTGGTCTATCTGGACCCGCCGTACAACCAGCATTCCTATCTCGGCAACTATCACTGCTGGGAGAGCCTGGTGCTGTGGGACCGTCCCGAGACCTATGGCATCGCCAACAAGCGAATCGACGTGCGCACCCGCAAGAGCGCCTTCAACAGCAAGCCCGGCATCGCCCCGGCGCTGCAGGCGGTGATCCAGGGGCTGAAGGCCCCCAACCTGATCGTCTCGTTCAATGACGAGGGCTATCTGGGCCGCGATCAGCTGGTGGAGATGCTGTCCGGGCGGGGCGAGGTGCAGGTGATCGAGATCGCCCGCCCGCGCTATGTCGGGGCGCGCATCGGCATCCATAATCTGAAGGGCGAAAAGGTCGGGGCGGTGGGCCGGCTGAGGAACGTGGAATATCTGTTCGTGGTCAGCGACCGCCCCGTCACCCTGGCCGATGCGGCGTAAGGGGGGGGCGTGAGCGGCGGGCTGCATGTTTGATCCCGCTCATCCCGGCGAAAGCCGGGACCCAGTTCTTTCGTGAGGCTGGATGCGGGGGGGTATGGAGGGCGCGCCACGGGCGCAACCTATTGCCCAAAGCCCTGGGTCCCGGCTTTCGCCGGGATGAGCGGCATTATTGGTCCAGCAGCGCCCTGATCGGGGCCCAGCTGCGGCGATGGGCGGGGCAGGGGCCCAATGTCCTTAAGGCCTGCGAATGCACCGGCGCGTTATAGCCCTTGTGGCCGGCGAAGCCGTAGCCCGGGTATTCCGCATCCAGATCGACCATAAGCCGGTCCCGCGCCGTCTTGGCCAGGATCGAGGCCGCCGCGATGGACAGCGACAGCCCGTCGCCGCCGACCACGGTCTGGATCGGGCACGGCAGTTTGAAGCGGTAACTTCCATCTACCAGCGCCGCGACGGGCGGGATCGCCAGCGCCTCGATCGCCCGGCACATGGCCAGGCCGGTGGCGTGCAGGATGTTCAGCTCTTCGATCTCCTCGACCGAGGCGAAACCGACGCCCCAGGCCAGGCTGCGGGCCTTGATCTCGACCTCCAGCGCTTCGCGGCGGGCGTGGGTCAGGGTCTTGGAGTCGTCGATGCCGGCGGGCAGGTCGTCGAGGTTCAGGATCACCGCCCCCGCCGATACCGGCCCGGCCCAAGGCCCGCGTCCGGCCTCGTCGATGCCGCAGACCGGCCCGCCGCTGGACTGAATCAGGCGGATTTCGAGCGCCAGCGTCGGGAAGGAGCGCGCAGCCGCTGTGCCCTTGGGCGTCGCCTTCTTCGACGGGGTCTTCCGGGCGGCGGTCACGACCCGGCCATCGCACGAACCTCGGCGTGGCGGAAGCATTCGACGCCGTGATCTTTGACCATGCCGACGGCCTGCATGAAGGCATAGACGATCACGGGGCCGCAGAAGCTGAATCCGCGGGCCTTCAAGGCCTTGGCCATCGCTTCAGACTCCGGCGTCTGCGTCGGCCGTCCAGCGCTGTCGGGCCAGGCGTTCTGGATCGGTGCCCCGCCCACGAACGACCACAACCATTCGCTGAAGTCCTCGCCGTTCTCGCGCATTTTCAGCCAGACCTTCGCGCCCGTGATGGCGCTGTTGATCTTGGCCCGCGAGCGGATGATGCGGGCGTCGCCCAGCAGCCGTTCGATCTCGGCCTCGCCGTAGCGGGCGATGATCTCGGGATCGAAGCCGTCGAAGGCGTCGCGCAT
>JBBQTX010000101.1:0-7096 GCA_038234475.1 Caulobacterales bacterium
GAGGGCCACCAGCACGCCGTAGCTGGCCAGATTGATGACCGCGAAGAAGGCGGCGGCAGGCGGGCGCACGTCGACGAGAGTCAGCAAATGGCTCATCACGATCAGCGATTGCAAGGCGCATACCCAGACCGGCCAGCTCCGGTGGCTCTTCCACGCCAGTGAGGCGCAGACAGCCAGGAACACGACATCTATCGCTAGCAGACCCCAGTTGATGCCGTACAGATTGCCGCTGTCCTGGATGAGCTGGGAAGCGAACAGGCCAAGCATGTAGGCAGCCGCGCCGATCCGTTCCGGCTCATCGCCCTTGACGAAGGCAAACGCCGCCACGAGCACCGCGATGGCGAAACCAATCTGCGAGGAGAGAGTGTCAAACATGCAATCGCCCCCATACCATTTGGCATGAGGGCGACCTTGCATCGAGTCTGTGGAAACCGGAATGACCGGTCGCCGACATTACGCCGAATTAAACCGCGCGCAGGCGGGCTTCGCGGGTCAGGCTGGCGGTCGGCGCATCCGGCTCGGCCGGCTTGTCGAGCACGCCGAGGGCATAGACGCCGTAGCCCATGCGACGGTGGTCCTTGGCCAGTTCTTCGTGGCAGGCGACAATCGCTTCCCGGGCCGTGGCCAGGGCGGCGATGGCTTCCATGGCCTTGGCCTGCGAGCCGGCACCGGCGATCGGCGACAGGCTGAGGGCGGTGCGGGCACCGATCATGGACTGGATCAGCATGGTCGCCTTGGCGATCGTGGAGTCCAGGGCCTGCTCGGTGGAATTCAGATCGCCCGCGACGCTGGCGATAACTTCGGCCTTGTTCATCAAACCCTCCAACTTTAACGATAAAGCTGTCGTTAACACTTCTTCACTACATCCGGAAGGAGTTTGTTAATCATTTCGTCCGGATGACCAAAGCCGTCGCCCACTCCACCCCCGATCGGCGGCTGATCGCCCGGCTTGTCCAGCGGGCCGACCGCGAGAGTGTCCAGCCCAAGCTTGCGCGCCAGGGCCGCCAGGGTGTTGTGGGTCTGGATCAGGTGTGACCTCGCCTCCGCCAAGGCGCTGATGGATGCTGCGGCACCGTCGAACGCCCTTTGACCGGTCACCGCTGACAGATAGGCGTCGGCCCGGGCCGTCGGCAGAACCGAGGCGAGGATTGCGGTCTCCTTCAGCGCCTGATCGATGGCGGTTTCAGCGGCGTACAGGCGGCAGGCCAAGGCCTCACCGATGGATTGTCTCGACATTTTACGTCCTCCCATGACAAAGCGTCACGATAAAAGACCAGCATAGGTGGCATCAAATTACAACCCGGGGTCATCTCCTGCCATGCGGGTGATTCCTGTTTTCCCGGCATCGATCAGCGGCGGCGGACCAGAGCGACGCATTGCCTGCCGCGCAAGGACCGCCATATTCACCGCATGCTCCGTTTCGAGGATCTGCTGAAACCGATGCCGGAGGGGCTCTACTGCCCGCCCGGAGATTTCCACATCGATCCTGTCCAGCCGGTGCCCCGGGCGGTCATCACGCACGGTCACGCGGATCATGCCAGGGCCGGGCACGGTGCCGTTCTGGCGACGAACCAGACCCTTGCGATCATGGCCGAACGCTATGGCGATGATTTCGCCTTGCAGCGCCAGGGCGTGTCCTATGGCGAACGCACCACGCACAGTGGCGTCGAGGTGACCCTTGTCCCGGCCGGTCATGTCCTTGGCTCGGCTCAGGCGCTGGTGCGGTGGAAGGGTATCAGCATGGTGGTGTCGGGCGACTACAAGCGTCGCCGTGATCCCACCTGCGAGGCCTTCGAGCCGACCCCGTGCGACGTCTTCATTTCCGAGGCCACGTTTGGACTACCCGTCTTCACACACCCGCCGGACACCGAAGAGATCGGCAGGCTGATCCTGTCCCTGGAACAGTTTCCGGACAGGGCTCACCTGGTCGGTGCCTATGCGCTGGGCAAGGCGCAGCGGGTGATCCGGCTGCTGCGCGAGGCCGGCTGGGATCGACCGATCTATGTCCACGGCGCGCTCGAGCGGCTGAACCGGTTGTACGAAAGGGAGGGCGTCGATCTGGGCCCGCTCGCGCCCGCCACGGGCCTGGCCGCGAACGCCCTCGGCGGCGAGATCGTCATCGCGCCGCCCGCAGCGACCCAGGACCGATGGGCGCGCCGGTTCGCCGATCCGGTGCTGGCCTTCGCTTCGGGCTGGATGCTCGTCAAGGCGCGGGCGCGGCAGAGGGGGGTGGAATTGCCGTTGGTGTTGTCCGATCACGCGGACTGGCCCGAACTGACGGCCACCTTCGCCGAACTGAAGCCCGAAGAGGTCTGGATCACCCACGGGCGCGAGGAGGGGCTCTTGCGCTGGTGTGAGCTGAATGGCCAGGCGGCAAGGGCGCTCAGGCTGGTGGGCTATGACGAGGATGACGACGAGGCGACGTTCATACCCCCGGATCAGGCGACGGAACGGGCCGGTAGTAACGGTGCGGCTTGAGGCATCGACTCCGCGACGGCCAAGGACGCCTGCTCCAACGCCGTATTCATGGCCAGCCGCAGTCGTTCCGGCTTGATCGGCTTTTCGACGACGGATGCCATGCCGATCGCGAGGTATTTCTTCGCGTCGTCCGGATCGGCGTTGGCGGTCAGGGCGACGATCGGGATGTTGCGGACCGGGCCGTCAAGGGCGCGAATCGCCTGGGTCGCCTGGACACCGTCCATCCGCGGCATTTTGATATCCATCAGGATCAGGTCGAACGGTCGTTCCTGGACGGCGGCCAGGGCCTCCACCCCGTCGTCGGCGGTCTCCGAGGTGCAGCCGAACATCTCGCAAAGGGCCTGGGCGACGACGCGGTTGGTGGCGTTGTCGTCGACGATCAGGACATGCGGGTTGTTCGTTATCTCGCCGTCCGACAGGTTCTCGACATTGGAGGCCCGGGCCGGAGCGACCTTGGTGCGCTCGACGTCCAGATCGAAGGCGAAGGTGGCGCCACGACCAGGATTGTTCTCGGCCCAGATCCGTCCGTCCATCCGGTCGATGATCTGGCGGCAGATGGCGAGGCCCAGCCCGGCGCCGTCGAGACCCGAGCCGTGCACGAACGGTTCGAATATCGCATCGACCCGGTCCCTGTCGATCCCCGGGCCGTCGTCGCGAATGCGGGCCTCCAGGTGGATCCGGTCGCCGCGGGCGACGGCCTTGAGGCCCGCCTCCACCACGCCGTTGCGGGCGAATTTCAGCGCATTTCCGATGAGGTTGTTGAACACCTGCTTCAGGCGCACGCCGTCGATGACGGCCGCCAGTTCCGTGTCGCCCTCATAGCTGCACATCAGGGTCACATCGTCCTGCAACGCGCGGGGTGCCCACATGGCCTGAACGTCGTCCATCAGCGCCCGCAGCGGCGTCGGTCGCGGTTGCATCTCCAGCTCGCCGGCCTCGGCCCGCGACAGGTCCAGCGCGTCCTGGAGGATGCGCAGGAGGGTCTCCGAGGAATCCACGATCGTGTTGAGGTGGGCATGGGACTGGGCGTTCAGCGGTTGGCGCCGCAACAGCTCGGCCACCGCCAGAACCCCGTTCATCGGCGTGCGCAGCTCATGGCTCATGATGGCCAGAAACTGACTCTTGGTTCGGGCTGCGGCCAGTGCCTGGGTCCGGGTGTCGGAAAGCATGCGCGCCTGTTCCGCCAGCTCGACATTTTGCGCGCGCTGACGGTCGTTCACCGCCTGCAACAGGGAAACGGCCGTTCCGACGCCGTGATAGCGGCCGTTGCGGGTAACGATGAAGCCGCGCATCAGGGCGCCCGCGCCGCCCTTCAGCAGGATGTCGCAGAAAGCGTCGATGTGGACCCCGGCCTCGACCACGGCCGGTTCGACATCCATCAGGTGGGACACCGGGCGTTTCGCATACAGGGCGTGGCCATAGGCCCCGGCGATCTTGAGCAGGAAGACATTGCGTTCGATAAGGCCGACCGGGCGACTGTCGGCGACGACCGGGATCACCAGCGTGTCGATTTCACGCTCGAAGCGCGCAAAAATCTCGTGCCCCAGCGCATTGGGCGAAACCGGGTCGGCCGGTTCTGTCAGGCTCTCGATCGTCGGCATGAGCGACCGCTACTCCACTGGGACCGGTGGACAATGCCAGCGAACCGTTTGCGGAATGGTTAAATCGCGGGGTCGCCGTGATTTGGCCTTCTTTGCTCGTTCGGGCTGGCTGGTGTATGAGGCCTGCCCGCGATTTGCGCGGCCCATTCTTCCCTCCAATGCGCGCGGCCGCTCGGCCGACCGCAGGTTTGTCATGAGCGCAATCGGCCACGTTCCTGAATCTTCGGCTCTCGTCCTGTTCTCGGGCGGGCAGGACAGCGCCACTTGCCTGGCCTGGGCGCTGGAGCGATATGGCCGCGTCGAAACCGTTGGCTTCGACTATGGCCAGAGGCACGCGGTCGAGATGGAGGCGCGGCTGGCGGTGCGCGCCGGCATGGCCGGCGTCCTGCCGAGCCTCGCCGCACGCCTCGGCCCGGACCATGTTGTCGACCTGATCGGCTACGGACGGATCGCCGAGAGCGCCCTGACGTCCGACAGCGCCATCGAGATGGACCGCCGCGGTCTCCCGACGACCTTCGTGCCCGGCCGCAATCTGGTCTTCCTGACCTGCGCCGCCGCCCTGGCGGACCGGCGTGGTCTGGACGTGTTGGTCGGCGGCATGTGCGAGACCGACTACTCCGGCTATCCGGACTGTCGGCGCGACACGATCGACGCCATGGCACGGGCGCTCAGTCTTGGGCTCGACAAGACCGTGACGATCGAGACGCCGTTGATGGCCCTGACCAAGGCGCAGACCTGGGCTCTTGCCGACGGGATCGGTGGTTCGGCCCTGGTCGACCTGATCGTGGAGGTCTCGCACACCTGCTACCGGGGAGATCGGACTCGCCGCCACGCCTGGGGGTTCGGCTGCGCGGACTGCCCGGCCTGTGAGCTGCGCGCGGCCGGTCATCGCGCATGGATGGCGCGTGAAGGCGTTCTCGCATGACCTATTCCGCCAAGGAGGTGTTCCTGACGGTGCAGGGCGAAGGCGGCCAGGCCGGACGGCCCGCCGTCTTCCTGCGTTTCGCCGGCTGCAATCTGTGGAGCGGGCTGGAGCGGGACCGGGCCACCGCCGTCTGCAGCTTTTGCGACACCGATTTCGTCGGCACGGATGGCGCCGGCGGGGGCAAATTCGTCACCGCCGACGCACTGGCGGACCACGTCGATTCGATGTGGCGGGGCAGGGCAGGGGACCCGCGGCTGGTCGTCTGCACCGGCGGAGAACCGCTGCTGCAACTGGATCGCCCGCTCATCGACGCCTTGCACGGACGCGGTTTCGAGATCGCCATCGAGAGCAACGGCACGCTTCCCGCGCCCGACGGCCTCGACTGGATATGCATCAGCCCCAAGGCGAACGCGCCCGTCGTCCAGACGACCGGCCAGGAGCTGAAACTGGTCTTCCCCCAGGCCAAGGCCCTGCCGGAGCGGTTCGAACACCTCGCGTTCGACCGCTTCTGGCTGCAGCCGATGGACGGCCCTGACCGGGACGCCAACACCGCGGCCGCCCTCGACTATTGCCTGACCCACCCGAAATGGCGGCTCAGCGTCCAGACCCACAAATACATCGGCGTCAGATGAGCATCTTCGAAATTACCAAGGCGGCGACGTTCGACGCCGCCCACTATTTTCCCAACGAGCCCGACGGAAGCCCCTACCGGCGCATGCACGGCCATTCCTTCTCGGTCGAGGCCACGGTGCGTGGCGCGGCGCTGGACGGCCATGGCTGGGTCGCCGATCTGGGCGCGCTTGACCGGGCGCTGAAGGCGGCGGCGGAGGATCTGGATCACGGCCTGCTCAATGACAAACCCGGCCTCGAACTGCCGACGCTCGAGCATCTGTGCCTCTGGTTCGTCGACCGATTGAAGCCGGAGTGGCCGGGCCTGAGCCGGGTCGCCGTGTCCCGGCCGACCATCCACGAACGCTGCGTTCTGACGCTCTAGATCAGCAGTCGCGGCCCTGCCGCTGGCGCTGCTCGCAACGGCGCTGTTCGCGCTCATGGTTCCGCTGGTCGCGCTCCCGTTTGGCGCGGGTCTCTTCGTCCGAGGTGGTGACCGCATCGACGCCGGCGCCGACCACGGCTCCCGTCGCCTTGGCTGCGCCGCCCACGACGGCTCCCGCGGTGCCGACGACCGCGCCGACGACACAGCCCTGCAGCAGCAGCGCTCCGCCGATGACGGCGAAGAGGCCGACGGCCTTCGAGATGGACTGGTTCACTCAAACTCTCCCGTATCGAAACAGTCGGAAACCCGGACCGCAACGCCCCGTCCGCCGGGCCGATGGTGGGCGGCGAGGGGTTCGAACCCCCGACCCCCTCGGTGTAAACGAGGTGCTCTGACCAGCTGAGCTAGCCGCCCGTCCGTTGCCGGAACAAAGACCTAGAACCGGAAGCTGGCCCGCAGGAACAACATGTAGCGCACATAGTCGTCTATCATTTCGGCGTCGGCGCTGATCGATAGCATGCCCAGTTCGTTGCCGACGTTCAGGCGGAAGCCGACGATCGGTCCGCCGCCCTCGATCGAGCCACCGTCAAGCGTGAAGTCCGGACCACCCGAGCGGAAACGGGCGATGGTCTCGCCAGGATCAGCCGAGATGTTCTGACGCCAGCCAACCCGAAGTTCAGGGCGCAACCAGCTGTTTTCACCCATCGACATACCGACGTTGATGGCGGCGGTGGCCGAGAACAGATGACCCTCGCGGTCATCGATCTCCAGATCGAAGCCGTCCCCGCCGCCGGTCTCGGCGTGACCGTCCTCGCTGAGGCCGAAGAACTCCGCATAGGCCTCGGGACGGACGCTGAAGCGACCGTAATTCCGCTCATAGGAGATGCCGCCCGCGGCCGCCAGAGAGAAGCCGCTCCAGTCCGATTCGGTGGACAGGTTCAGACCGGCACCCACGAACCGGCGCTCGGACTCGAAGGTGGCGTATCCGCCCGCCGCGCGGGCCCAAGTCGTCCAGTACTGGCCCTGCGCGCGCCAGTAGAGGCCCAGCTCAAACAGATTGGCCGTCAGGACTTCTTCGGCCTCTGCTTCGGGATCCTC
>JBBQTX010000102.1:0-7091 GCA_038234475.1 Caulobacterales bacterium
ACGATGTTGCCGAGGCGCGGCCCGGGCGGGATCTGGATCACAGCGTGGGTCTGGGCCCCGCGCAGGCTCTCCTGCTCGTCGACCATCCGCTCATAGGCGGCCAGACGGGCCTTGGACTTGGCCTGACGGGCCTTGGCCCCGGAGCGGACCCATTCCAGTTCGCGGGTCAGGGCGCGCTGGCGGGCTTCGGATTCCGAGTTCTCCTGCACCACCCGCTTGGTCTTGGCCTCCAGCCATGAGGAGTAGTTGCCCTCGTGCGGATGGCCCTTGCCGCGGTCCAGCTCCAGCGTCCACTTGGTCACCAGGTCGAGGAAATAGCGGTCGTGGGTCACCAGGATGACGCAGCCGGGGAAGGCCTCGAGGTGGTGCTGCAGCCACGCCACCGACTCGGCGTCCAGATGGTTGGTCGGCTCGTCGAGCAGCAGCATGTCGGGCTTGGACAGCAGCAGCCGGGCCAGCGCCACGCGGCGCTTTTCACCGCCGGACAGGTTGGGGGTCGCCGCCTCGTCGGGCGGACAGCGCAGGGCGTCCATGGCCATTTCGATGCGGCTGTCGATGTCCCAGACGTCGCCGGCGTCGATCTTTTCCTGCAGGTCCGTCATCTCGGCCATCAGCTCGTCGGTGTATTCGTCGGCCATTTCCATGGCGATGGCGTTGAAGCGGTTGACCCACTGCTTCTCGTCGCACCAGGACTCGACGTTCTCGCGGACGTTCAGACTGTCGTCGAGCTGGGGCTCCTGCTCCAGATAGCCGCGCTTGATGCCGTCGGCGGCGCGGGCCTCGCCCGAGAACTCGCCGTCCAGCCCGGCCATGATCTTCAGCAGGGTCGACTTGCCCGAGCCGTTGACCCCGACGACGCCGATCTTGGCGTCGTTGTAGAAGCTCAGCCAGATGTTCTCGAAGATTTTCTTGCCGCCGGGAAACGCCTTGGTCAGGCCCTGCATCTGGAAGATAAATTGCTGCGCCATGAGGTGCGGTGCGCCCTGTCGTCTGAAAGTGGGGAAGGTTGGCGCGGGATGTAGCGATCCCCGCGGCCAAGGGCAAATAAGGCGTTGGAGCGGCGCGGTGTTGATGGGCTGCGCTAGAGGCCTTACTGTAAGGACGAAAGGAAATCGCCATGTCGATCGTGCATTCCTCCAAATTGACGTCCAAGGCCCAGACCACCGTGCCTGCGGCGGTCCGCCGGGCGCTCAGGGCCAAGCCCGGCGACACGCTGATTTATCGCATCGGACCGACCGGCGTGACCGTGTCCCGGGCCGAGCCGCTGGACAGCGCCTATCTGCGCAGCCTGGACTCGACCCTTGGCGAATGGTCGACCGAGGAAGACGCGGCGGCCTATGACGATCTCTGACGCTGGCGACATCGTCGTCGTTCCGTTTCCATTCAGCGACCTGCCGGTGGCCAAGCCGAGACCGGCGCTCGTCGTATCCGCCTCGGCGTCGAATGACCGCGAGGGCACGACCCTTTTGGCGATGATCACGACGGCGTCCGGATCGAAACCCGGAGATACGCCGGTTCAGGACGGAGAGCAGGCGGGGTTGAAGGCGGCGTCCGTACTCAGGCTCAAACTGTTCACCCTCGATAACCGGCTGATCGCGCGCCGCATCGGATCGTTGACCGCGCGGGATCGCCGCGCCGCGCGCGTCGCCGTGTCCCGGTTGTTCGCGCTATAGGTCCGCCGCGCGGCTCAACCCTCGATGCCGACGATCAGTTCGTCCTGCAGCCAGACCGCCAGCATCGCGCCGGCCCGTTCTACCGCGTCCTCGGTCCCTTGCGCCGACAACTCCGCGCAAAGTCCGGCGAAGGTTCCCCCGGTCATCAGATCGTTCAGCCCCCGGGCCTCGTCGGCATCGATCATGCGGAAATGCGGTTGCAGTCCCTTGCGCCAGACCCGCACCGCCGCCCCGGCTGCGACCGAAGGTGGCATGAATGCCTCGCCGCCTTCGATCCCGGCCCAGATGGCACCGACATGGGCCCGCAGCTCGCGCACGATCAGGGTCGGGTGGAAGGTGAACCGGGCCCGGTCCCACGCGTCCGTGTCCAGCGCCCCAAGCAGCGCCGGGTCCACGGGGTCGGCGTCGGCGCCGTCGAAGGCCTTGCGCATGGCCCGCTCCAGCCAGGCCAGTTCGATCGCCTCGATCTCCCCGGCCAAGGTATGCGCCACGAAGTCGGGAAAGCCCGCGCCATAGTCATCGAGGCTGAAACCGGCGGAGGGCCGGCTCTCGACATAGGCCGTGACCAGGTCCCCGAACGCATCGTCGCCCAGCCATGACCAGGTCTTGTCGAAGGCCTCGCGCAGCAGGTCGCCCAGCCGGGCGCGATAGGCGTGGCGATAGACATGCAGCCGCCGCCCGGCGTCGATCCCGCGCGGCGCGTCCAGATGTGAGGCGATGTCCGCGTCACCCCCCAGGATGTGGTCCTGCAGCGCGTCCTGCAGCGCCAGCAGGCTCATGCCGCCGCGCTCCTGCGATCGGCCAGCGCCCCGGCCGCCACCAGACGCGCGACCTCCAGCTCGGCCAGCAGGTCCTCCAGCGGCGGAATATTGTCGTCGCGCTCGATCATCGTCGCCACCGGCCCGAACCGGCGGCAGGCGGCGTCGTAAAGCCGCCAGACCGGATCGGGCACGGGCTGGTCATGGGTGTCGATCAACAGGTCGCCGTTCGCCGTGTGGCCCGCCAGATGGATCTGCCACACCCGATCGACCGGGACATTGTTCAGGAACTCCAGCGCGTCGAACCCGTGGTTCACGGCGCTGACGTGGATATTGTTGACGTCCAGCAACAGGGCGCAGCCGGAGCGCGCGCACATCTCGGACAGGAAGGCCCATTCGGTCATCTCCGAGGCGGCGAAGGTCAGGTAGCTGGACGGATTCTCGATCACCATCGGTCGCTCCAGCACGTCCTGGGCGATGCGGATGTTGTCGCAGACCACTGCCAGAGCCTCCTCCGTATAGGGCAGGGGCAACAGGTCGTGGGTGTTTCGTCCGTGTACGCCGGTCCAGCACAGGTGGTCTGACACCCAGGCGGGTCGGACCCGGTCGGCCAGCGTCTTGAGCCGTCGAAGATAGGCGAGATCAACACCGTCGGCCGAGCCGATCGACATCGACACCCCGTGCATCACCATCGGATAGCGTTCACGCAGGGCATCCAGCGTCGCCAGCGGCCGCCCGCCGGCGACCATGAAATTCTCCGAGATGATCTCGAGAAAATCCACTTCGGGCGGGCTGTCCAGAAACGTCGGATAGTGTTGCGGGCGCAGGCCGAGGCCAAAGCCGGTCAGGCCGGGTCGGCCGGGAATGGCGGTGTTCATCCGGGGCATGTTCAGGGCCATCAGTCGACCGGCGCGCCCGGCACCCAGGGGGGTTGGGGAGAGGGCGCGCCGGTCTTCCGACAGGCGACCTTACGAAGCGGGGACGAGGTCGCCGATGACGCCGCCGGCCGTCAGGCAGGCCACGGCGGTCATGGCCTTGAAGCCCTGGCCGCGGCAGCTGTTCTGGCCCTTGCACTCGTGCGTGGTGGTGGCGCAGTCGGCGGTGCCGCTACAGGTGTTGACGCCATAGCAGTGGACGGTGTCGGTGGCGGCGACGGACATACCGCGGCTGCCTGCGGGCGGGTCGCCCGCCATGGCCGATCCGGCGAGCGCCGAGACGGCCAGCATGGCGGCGGCGGAGGCGAGGGCGGCGCCCTTTCTGGTGATGATCATGGTGCGTTTCCTTGGGATTGAAGACCTTGGCCGGTGTCGGCCTCAGTCATTCGCCAAGGCGCGGTCGATGGTTACAGCGCCGCCTCCGGATTCGCCTCACGCGTAGTTGAAGCTGATCGAAATCCGCTCGGCCTTGGCCGCGTTCGGCGGCACCTCGTGCCTCAGCCAGCTTTCCCAGATCAGCACCGTGCCGGGGCGCGGGGCCAGATAGACGAAGGGCTTTTCCGCCTCGGGCGCGTCGGCGTGCACTGCCGGCCGGGCCATCATCATCGGCAGTCGCGGGTCCTCCAGCTTCAGCGCCGAGGCCCCGTCGGGCACCTCGACATAGACGGTGCCGCTCAGAAAGGCGTGGGGGTGGATATGGCCCGAATGCCCGCCGCCGGGCTTGAGGATGTTGACCCACAAACTGTCCAGCCGCGGCTTGCGCGCCAGGTCGAAATTCAACGCCCGGGCATAGGCGACCGCGTGTTTGTCGAGATGGCGTTTCAGCTCGCCGAACTCGGGCATCCGCTGCGGCAGGTCGGTCAGCGAGCCGTAGGAGGTATAGCCGCGATAGCCGTGCTCGCGGCACCAGGCCCGCCCGGCGTGATCCTCGACGGCCAACATGTGGCAGGCGTCGGCCAGCCCGGCGTTGAACGCCTCGAAGCCGGGCGTGGCGGCCAGCGAGGCCTCATAGACCTGGGTGACGAAGAGGGGGCGCAGGGACATGGAATGGGCCGCAAGGGGTTGGTGGATAGTGGTTGGTGGTTGATCTGGCGCAGTCCTGCGCCGCTGGCTCCCTTCGGAACCCTGCGACCACTGATCACTATCCATTAATCACCCGACCGGCCACCCCGTCACCACCCCAGCGCCGCCTCGCCGCGCATCACCGCCTCCGCCTCCGCCGTATGCTTGGCTCCTGACCGGTCGTGCAGCACCAGCGGCGGCAGCAGGCGCAGCGGGGCCTTGCCGGTCTTGACCGCCTGGATCAGTACCCGCTTCGCCATTTCGTCCGCATACGGATGGATTGGTCTGATGACGAATGATCCCGCTGTTTCGCCAAGCAGGTTCAACAGGTCGGCCAGCCGGTCGGCGCGGTGGATCATCGCGATCCGCCCGCCCTCGCGCACCGCCTTCAGCAGGAACCCCGTCCATGCCGCCAGCCCGTCGTCGGCCATCCAGGCCCCGCGCTTGCCGGGGGAGGGGGCCCGCAGGGCACCTGCGTCGTCGAAGAAGGGTGGATTGCTGACCGCCCAGTCGAACGGCTCCAGCGCCAGCGCCCGAAAGCCCGCCGCCACATCGCCGGTGACGATGTCGGCGTCCACGCTGTTCAACGTCGCGTTCTCGCGCGCCAGCGTCGCCATGACCGGATCGCGCTCCAGCCCCGTCCAGGCCACGCCGGGCCGCCGCGCCGCAGCCTGCATCAGCACGGCGCCCGCCCCACAGCCCGCCTCGATGACCCGCATGCCCGGCTCGGCCACGATCGCTGCCGCCAGCAGGGCCGCATCCATGCCCGCGCGATAGCCCTTCACAGGTTGGCGCAGCCGGACCCGCCCGCCCAGAAGGGCGTTCTCGACGGTACCGGAACCCGGTTTGGCGGCAGGTGCGACGGTCATGCAGCTTGACCCTTCATGGACCGATCACCATTGTGCGGCGCATAGTCGCCCTGCAAGGCGGCGGATGGATTTTCAGGTGCGATCCTCCCGCGCCGCGCCGCAGAGAACCGTATTGGACGCTGTCGTAACCGTCGCCGAGCCCCGGTCCAAGGGCGAGGTCGAGCCGCTCATCCGGCTGGCCCGGCGCGACATGGCGACCGTCGATGCCCTGATCGTCGAGCGGATGCAGTCCCAGGTGCCGGTGATTCCGCTGCTCGCCGACCACATCGTCGCGGCCGGCGGCAAGCGGCTGCGGCCCCTGTTGACCGTCGCCGCAGCCAGAGCCAGTCAGGACCGCGCCTCCGGCGTGACCGGCGACATCACGATCGCGGTCAAGCTGGCGGCTGCGGTCGAATTCATCCACACCGCCACCCTGCTGCACGACGATGTGGTCGACAGCTCGAACCTGCGCCGCGGCAAGGTCGCGGCCCACCTGATCTGGGGCGCGCCGTCCAGCGTCCTGGTCGGCGATTTTCTGTTCGCCCGCGCCTTCGAACTGATGGTCGAGAGCGGCCAGTTGCGCGCCCTCGGCATTCTGGCCCGCGCCTCCAGCGTCATCGCCGAGGGCGAGGTGCTGCAACTGACCCGCGCGCACGACCTGAATCTGGATCAGTCAACCTATCTGCGCATCATCTCGGCCAAGACCGCCGAGCTGTTCGCCGCCGCCGCCGAGGCCGGCGCGGTCGGGGCCGGGGCCGATGAAAAAACCATCCAGGCCCTGCGCGCCTATGGTCTGAACCTCGGACTCGCGTTCCAACTCGCCGACGACGCGCTCGATTACGGCGGCTCGTCCGAGATCCTCGGCAAGAACGCCGGCGACGACTTCCGCGAGGGCAAGGTGACCATGCCCCTGCTGCTGGCCGCGGCGCGCACGCGCGGCCGCGAGGACGCCTTCTGGGACCGCACCATCAACAAGGGTCTGCGCACCGACGACGACTTCCGCCGCGCCCGCGAACTGGTCATCGGCACCGGTTCGGTCGGCGCCACCCTGGCCACGGCCTACGAATACGCCGACGCCGCCAAGGCCGCGCTCGACAGCCTTCCCGCCGGCGAATGGCGCGATGCGCTGGGGCAACTGGCGGACTTCGCGGTCAGCCGGGCGGCCTAGCCTGTCTCCTGCCTGTCGCGCAGCGATGGGGAGCCGACGATCGCTAGCGCAACCCCGCGCAGAACCGCTGGATGCGCCCGCACGCCTCCTCCAGCACCGTCTCCGACGTCGCATAGCTGATGCGGAAATAGGGGCTCAGACCGAAGGCCGAACCCTGCACCACCGCCACCCCCTCGGCATCCAGCAGTTCGGCGGTGAACACGTCGTCGCTGTCGATCACCACACCGCCCTGCGTCGTCTTGCCGATCAGCCCCTCGATCGACGGATAGACATAGAAGGCCCCCTCGGGCGTGGCGCAGCGGATGCCCGTCGCCTGATTCAGCATCGACACCACCAGGTCGCGTCGCGCCTCAAAGGCCCGGCCGCGCTCGGCGATGAAGTCCTGCGGTCCGTTCAGCGCCTCGACCGCCGCCCACTGGCTGATGGACGAGGGGTTGGACGTCGTCTGGCTGGCCACCTTGCGCATCAGGTCGATCAGGGGCTTGGGCCCGCCGGCATAGCCGATACGCCAGCCGGTCATGGCATAGGCCTTGGACACGCCGTTGACCGTCAGCGTCCGCGCGTAAAGATCGGGCGCGGCCTGGGCGATCGTCCGATAGTCGAAGTCGCCGTAGATCAGGTGCTCGTACATGTCGTCGGTCATGATC
>JBBQTX010000103.1:0-7066 GCA_038234475.1 Caulobacterales bacterium
GACGCGCCCTAGGTTCCGCGCCTCATTTTATGGATGCGTCCCGAGCGGCGCTTTCGCTCGTGGAGACCGCCGTGCAAGCCATTCTGTAAGGGCCTTTCGGGACCCTGATCTTCTTCGTCCCCGTCATCAACCTGTTCTACTTCCTGCTCATCCGGCCCCAGCAGAAGCAGATGAAGGCCCATCAGGCGCTCGTCGCCGGCCTCAAGCGGGGCGACACCGTGGTGCTGTCCAACGGCATGGTCGGCAAGGTCACCCGCGTCGAGGCCGACGAAGCCATGGTCGAGATCGCCCAGGGCGTGAACGTCCGCGTGGTCAAATCGATGATCACGACGGTGCGCGACCGCACAGATGTCGCCGTCGCCAACGACACCAAGCCCGCCAAGCCCGTCAAGCAGCCCGCCAAGGTCTGACGCCGTTCTGAAAGGTCCGGGAACGCCCGCATGATCCATCTGTCGCGCTGGAAGGTCATCCTTCTCGCCCTGTCGCTCCTGTTCGGGCTGTTGTTCGCCTGGCCGAACTTGCTGGCGCCTGCCCAGCGCGAGGCCTTGCCGGGCTGGGTTCCGTCCAGCGGGCTGAACCTCGGGCTGGACCTGCAAGGCGGATCCTACCTGCTGCTGGAAGTCGACGTGCCGGCCATGCGCGAAAAGCGCCTGACCAATCTGGGCGAGGACAGCCGCAGCGTCCTGCTGGAGAACCGCATCAATATCGGGGCGGTGGTTCGGGACGGCGACGGCGTGGTCGTCAACCTGGCCAACCCGGCCCAGATGGATGCCGCGCTCGAGGCCATGAAGGGATTGTTGAACGCCGGCGGGGGCATGGCGTCCAATCGTACGGTGCAACGCCAGGGCAACAGCCGGATCCGTTACGCCTATACCGACCAGGCCATGGCGAACATGCCGTCGGACGCGGTCACCCAGTCGATCGAGGTCGTGCGCCGCCGCCTGGACGGGACCGGGACCAAGGAAATCTCGATCACCCGACAGGGCGCCGACCGGATCGTGGTGCAGGCCCCGGGCCAGAGCGATCCGACCGAACTGGAACGGCTGGTCGGCCAGACGGCGCTGCTGACCTTCCAGATGGTCAGCAGCGACCGGCAGGCCCTGCAGGACGCCCTGGCCGGCTCGACGCCGCCGGGATTTACGCTGACCGTCGACGCCGACGGAGCCACGCCGCTGCTGATCGAGCGCCGCGTCATGGTCGCGGGCGAGAACCTGACCCGCGCCTCGGTCGGGTCCGACGAGAGTGGTCGCCCCGCCATCGATTTTCGCTTCGACGGCCAGGGCGGTCGTCGATTCGGCTCGGCGACGGCGGCCAATGTCGGCCAGCGTTTCGCCATCCTGCTGGACGGAAAGGTCATCTCGGCCCCCGAGATCATCAGCGCGATCACCGGGGGCACGGGTCAGATCACCGGCGGCTTCTCGATCACCGAAGCCGCCGAACTGGTCGACCTGCTCAACGGTGGAGCGCTTCCCGCGCCTCTGAACGTGGAGGAGCGCCGCTCGGTGACCGCAGAACTGGGTGCCGACGCGGTCGCGGCCGGTACGCTTTCGACGATGATCGGCTTCGGCATCATCGTGCTGTTCATGTTTCTTTCCTATGGGCTGTTGTTCGGCGGCATCTCCGTGATCGGGCTGCTGCTCAACGGGCTGCTGATCGTCGCCGCCATGTCCATGACCGGGGCGACCCTGACCCTGCCCGGCATCGCCGGCCTGATCCTGACCTTTGCCGTGGCGGTGGACGCCAATGTGCTGATCTATGAACGGATGCGGGACGAGGCGCGGGCCGGACGGTCCGTGATCGCCTCGCTCGACGCCGGCTTCAACAAGGCCATGGGCACGATCATCGACGCGAACCTGACGACCCTCGTCGCGGCGCTGATCATGTTCATCTTCGGCGCGGGTCCGGTGCGGGGCTTCGCCTGGACCCTGACCATCGGCGTCTTCACCTCCATGCTGTCGGCGGTGCTGGTGGCCCAGGTCGGACTGGCCTGGTGGCTGAAGGTCGCCAAACCCAAAAAACTGCCGATCGCGGAGTGATGGCGATGTCCTGGTGGCCCCTCATCAAAGTCTTGCCGGTGAAGACGAACCTGAAGTTCGTCTCGTTCGCCAAATATGCCGCGATCCTGTCGACCGTTCTGGTGATCGCCTCGTTGGTCTCGGTGTTCAAGCCCGGCCTGAACATGGGTATCGATTTCAGCGGCGGGGCCGTGATGGAGTTGACCCAGCCGGCCGGCGCGAAACTGGACCTCGAGGCCGTACGGGGCGCGGTGGACCAACTGGGACTCGGCGATGTCCAGGTGCAGGGCATCGACAACGACGCCAGCGCCATCGTCAAATTCCAGGTCCCGGACGACCAGCCCCAGAGCCAGGTGGTGCAGCGGGTCCAGACGGCCATCACCGGGGCGGTCGGCGAGGTCACCTATTCCGGCGTCAGTGTGGTCGGATCCAAGGTCTCGGGCGAGTTGTTCCGCTCCGGCCTGCTGGCCCTTGGCCTGGCGATCGTGCTGATGTTCGCCTACATCTGGTTCCGGTTCGAGCCGCAGTTCGGGTTCGGCGCCGTGGCCGGTCTGTTGCACGACGTGATCCTGGTGTTCGGCCTGATCGTGGTGATGCGGCTGGAATTCAGCCTCAACATGGTCGCCGCCATCCTGACCGTGATCGGCTATTCGATGAACGACACCGTCGTCGTGTTCGACCGCCTTCGCGAGAATCTGCGCAAATACAAGACCATGCCGCTGCGCGAGGTGATCGACCTGTCGATCAACGAGACCCTGTCCCGGACGATCATCACCGGTCTGACCGCAGTGATGGTGCTGGCGGCCCTCGCGGTCTACGGCGGCGCGGCGCTGTTCAGCTTCTCGATCGCCCTGATGTTCGGCATTATCATCGGCACCTATTCATCCATCTATGTCGGCGCGCCGATCATCCTGCTGTGGGGCGTCAAACGCGGCAGCCGCGACCAGGACGATCTGAAACCGATCAAACTGGGCATGGCCTCGCGACCGTAGGGACACAGAAAGCCCCTGCAGTCTTTCGGTTTTTGTCGCGGACCGTCAGCGCTATGGTGTCGTTCGATTGAGTCGCGTCGCCCCGTTGGGCGCGCGGCGTCGCCGAAGCGCCCGGGGAGGGGCGGACCATGGGCAAGCTGCTGTCGAACTTCCGCACCACCATCCTGCTCAGCCTCGTGCTGGCCGGGATCATGATCTACGCCTTCTTCAAGATTGCGGGCCGCGAGATCGGCGACCTCGACTTCTGGCAGGCCACCGCGCGCTGGGTGCATGTGGTCGCCGGCATCCTGTGGATCGGCCTGCTGTACTATTTCAACTTCGTCCAGATCCGGGTCATGCCGAATATACCGGCCGAGTTGAAGCCTGCGATCGGCAAACATATCGCCCCCGAGGCCCTGTTCTGGTTCCGCTGGTCGGCGCTGGTGACGGTGCTGGCGGGGATCGCCGTGATGCTGACCCGCGGTCACGTCTATTCCGCCGAGGTGATGAGCTTCGGCTTCGCCGGCGGCCTGGTCGAGGGCGACCAGTCCTACAGCCTGCTGGGCATCGGCGTCTGGCTGGCCATCATCATGTTCCTGAACGTCTGGGGCATCATCTGGCCGAACCAGAAGCGGGCCCTGGGGATCGTCGTCGTCGATGACGACAAGAAGGCCAGGGCGGCCCGTGTCGCCATGCTGGGCAGCCGCACCAATCTGCTGCTCAGCCTGCCGATGCTGACCTCAATGGCGATGTATCAGACGCTATTTGGCTGATCTGCCATGACGCCGGGTCGTATCGCATTCGGCCTGCTGGCCGCAGGTTTCCTGATCCAGCTGGTTGTGATCCTCTGGGGCGGTGCCGTCTATCCCGGGTACGATCACGCGGCTCAGTACATCAGTGAACTGGGCGCGACCGGGGCGGTCACCGGCCCGGCGGTCAGCTGGTGGGGGTTCGTTCCAAGCGGGATTATGATCGGGGCCGGCTGCCTGGTCGCGGCATGGCTGACGCGGCGTAGCGGACTGGCGGCAGCGGCCTGGTTGCTGCTGGCCTGGTATGGCCTGACCCTTGCGGCGGCCGGCGTCTACCCCTGCGCCTTTGAGTGCGCGCGGGCCGAAGTCTCCTTCAACGTCCTGATGCACGACCTGTTCGGCGGGACAGGCTATCTGACCGGTGTCCTGGGTCTGGCTCTGGCGGGCGTGGCCGCGAAACGCGCGGGGCGCACGGGTCTGGCCAGTCTGTCGCTGATCTGCACGATCCTCGCGGTTGCCGGCTTCGCCGGGGTAATCGCTGAGGCAAGCCCGGGCGGCCTGATCCAGAGGATGCTGGAAGGCGCGGTGGCCCTGTTCATCCTGGTTTTTGGCTGGACCCTGACCCGAAACAGTCCGCTCGCGATGGCGGGCCGGACTTCTTGAGCGAAGTCGATCTTGACGCCCAGGTGCGCGCCGCCGACATCGATCGTTGGCTGTCCAGCCGTTTCGTGGCCGACGAACGGCTGCGCGCGGACCTGATCGCCCTTTACGCCTTCGAGGCCGAACTGATGGCCATCCCGACCCGGGTGACCCAGCCGCTGCTGGCCGAGATGCGCTATGTCTGGTGGCGCGAGCAGATGGACGGTGTGTTCGCGGGAACCGCGAGCAAGGGCCATCCGGTGCTCGAGGCGCTGACCGATGTGGTGGCGCGCCATGGGCTGGACCGCGCGCCGTTTGACGCGTTGATCGAGGCGCACGTCGGGCGGGTGAGAGGCGAGCCGCACGATCTCGACGCCTTCTATGTCGGGCCGATGCAGGCGGCGGTGCGCGTGCTGGCGGGGCCGGGGCATGGGGCGAGGGTCGTCGAGGCCGGTCGGGTGTGGGGATTGGCGCAGACCGGACAGGTCGATCAGGCGCGTGCCTTGAAGAGGGCCGCCAACCGGACGCTGGCAAGCCTGCCGGTTCGGGCCTTTCCGGCGGTCGCGGCAGCAGCGCTGACCCGGCCGGACAGCCCGGAGTTCGTCAAACGGCTGAGGCTGGTGGTCGCGTTCGTGACCGGGCGTATCTGACGCCGGAAACCGGTCGATCGGGACGCGGAAACCGTGCATCCTTCGACGATCATTGATCGGCAAGACCGGGGAATTCCATGACCATTCGTACTGTCCTGATCGCGGCCTTGGCGGTCGCCGGTGCCTTGGGCGCGCCCGTGAAGGCCACGGCGGCTGTCCTGCCCTCGACGATGGCGACCGACGCGGCCAGTGACGCGGCTAACCAGGCCGTGGTCCAGAGCCTCTACAGTGCTTTCGCAGCGGGGGACGGAGCCACGATCTCGGGCCTGCTGGCCCCCGATCTGGTCTGGATGGAGGGCGAGGGTGGACCGTATGCCGATCGTAACCCGTACAATGGTCCTGCCGCAGTATTCGAGGGCGTGTTCGGCCGGATCGGGGCGGAGTTCGTGGGCTTCGTGGTGACCCCGCAGGCCTTTGTGGTCAGCGACGACAAGGTCGTGGCGTTCGGACGCTATACCGGGGCCAACCGGGCGACCGGCGAGACGCTGGATGCCCAGTTCACCCATGTCTTCACCGTCGTGGGCAGCAGGATCGTCCACTTCCAGCAATACACCGACACCGCCCAGTGGGTGGATGTGGTGACGCCGGACTGACGGGCTTCAGCCGCGCGGCCAGGCCGACACCTCGGTGGGCCAGACCTGGCGGTTCGGCGAGCCGTCGAAGGCCCAGCGGAGGGTGCGGGCCAGGGTGTGGGCACCGGCGCGGACGACCGGGACCGGCGGCGTGGCCAGGCCGTGCATCTGAAGCGCCCAGGCGGGCAGCAGGTCGACTCCGGCCCGCATGACCACAGCTGAGGCGGCATCGGTCAGGGCGGCACCGACCGTCTGGTTCAGAACCAGTTGCGCCACCTCGCGGGTACGGTCGTCGGCGCGCAGGCCGTCGCGCATGATCTGGATCAGGGCCTCGGCCCCGGCGCGGTCGCGCGGGACAGGGTCGGCCCCGAGCCGGTCGGCGACCACGGCCATCTCGGCGAAATAGCGATCCTGATCGGCGCGCGACATGTCGGGCTCGGCATAGCGAATCCAGGCGTTGAGGAAGCTGATCGCCTCGGTGACATGGACCCAGGCCAACAGGGCGGGGTCGCCGGCCCGGTAGGCGGTGCCATCGGGCAGGTCGCCGCCGATCCGATCGTGGATGCCCCGGACCCGGTCGATGGCGGCGCGGCCGTGTTCGCCATGGTCATAGGTGGTGACGGCGATGAATTTGGCGGTGCGCTGAAGCCGACCGTGCATGTCCGTGCGGAAGTTGGAATGGTCCCAGACCCCGGCCAGCACCGCCGGATGCAGCATCTGCAGCAGCAGGCCCGAGACGCCGCCGATCATCATGGTGACGATGTCGCCATTGACGCGCCAGGCGACCGAGTCGGGCGCGAACAGGGCATCGGCGCGGCGCAGGATGGGGCGCTCGCCTTTCGAGGCGTCATTGAACAGGGCGGTGATGCGTTGGCGGATGGCGACCCTGGCCGATTCGAGGATCACCGGGCGTCCCGCCATGCCTTCAACGCCTCGAGCGCGCGCAGGCTCATCAGCCGCTTCTTGGCGCGGCCGCGCTCCTTGAGCGGGATCTTGACGCCCGCCTCATCGACCTTGGGCGCTTCCAGCGGGGGCAGCAGGCCGTAATTGATGTTCATCGGCTGGAATTTGGAGATGCCGCCGGGGCCGGCGAGATGGCCGCCGGTGATGTGTTCGACCAGGGCCCCCATGGCCGTGTGGACCGGTGGGGCTTCCAGCGGGCGGCCCAGCCCCGCCTCGGCAAGGCGTTCGGCGGCGGCGAGACGGCCGGTCAGCAGGCCCATGGCGGCGCTCTCGACATAGCCCTCGACCCCCGTGACCTGACCGGCGAAGCGCAGGCGCGGCATGGCCTTGAGGCGCAGCTGGCGGTCCAGCAGTTTGGGGCTGTTCAGGAAGGTGTTGCGGTGCAGGCCGCCGAGGCGGGCGAACTGGGCCTCGTGCAGGCCCGGAATCATGCGGAAGACGTCGGCCTGGGCACCGTGTTTGAGCTTGGTCTGGAAGCCGACCATGTTGAACAGGGTTCCCAGCGCA
>JBBQTX010000104.1:0-7053 GCA_038234475.1 Caulobacterales bacterium
GCGAGTGTATTTTTTTTCAATGCTTTTAAAAGATGTAAAAAACCAAATGGATAGAGGCTGCCATTTGCTTTTTGTAAGGCCACTGATAAAGAAGGCATCGTAATACCAAATGCGGCCAGCTCGCCATTCTTATCCAAAACACGTGGCCTCGCTGCAGCTGGCCCAGGGGCAGAACCGCGACTGGTGGCATCCGGGCCGTTCGGCGCGCCTGCAGCTGGGTCCGAAGAACGTCATGGTCGAGTTCGGCGCCCTGCACCCGCGCGTGCTCAAGGCGCTGGACGCCGACGGTCCGATCCTGGCGTTCGAGATCGTGCTCGACGCCGTGCCCGAGCCGCGCGGCGCAAGGTCCAAGACGCGCGGCCCGGCCAACCTGGCCAATCTGATGCCCCTGACCCGCGACTTCGCCTTCGTCCTCGAGGACGGCAAGCCGGTCGGCGATCTGACGCGCGCCGTGGCCGCGGCGGACAAGACCCTGATCGCCGAGGTCCGGGTGTTCGACGTCTATCGCGGCACCGGCGTGCCCGACGGTCACAAGTCAGTGGCGCTTGAAGTCGTGATCCAGCCCGTCGAGGCGACCCTGACCGAGGCCGGGATCGAGGCCTTGTCGGCCCGGATCGTCGTCGCCGCCGAAAAGTCCGGTGCGCGCCTGCGGTCCTGACGCCACCTTGATCGATCGCGGTTGCGCCCCCAAAAGGGTCTGGGCGAATCGGGGGTCACCATGGGCATGAAGCCGAAGATTGAGACGGCGTTCGAGCGTGGGCTGTTCATGTCGCGTTGGCTCATGGCTCCCTTCTATGCCGGGCTGGCCCTGGCCCTTGTGATGCTGCTGGTCGTCTTCCTGCGCGACCTCGCCTACTATGTGCCCCAGGCCTTCGCGGCCGGACCCGGCATGAGTTCCGACGACGCCATCCTGGCGGTCCTGACGCTGGTGGACCTGTCGCTGGCGGGCAATCTGCTGCTGATCGTGATGTTCTCGGGCTACGAGAATTTCGTCTCCAAGCTGGATCTCGACGGAGAGACGGATCGGCCGCCGTGGATGGGGACCGTCGATTTCGCGGGCCTGAAAATGAAGCTGATCGCCTCCATCGTGGCCATCTCCGGCATCCAGCTGCTTAAATTCTTCATGAACATCGGCAAGGACGGCAAGCCGCTGGATACCGAGGAAGCGATGTGGGGCGTGATCATCCACCTGACCTTCGTCGTCTCGGGTGTTTTGCTGGCGCTGATGGATTGGCTGACCGCACGGAGCGGCAAGTATTGACGCCAAGCGGACGGGGTTCGGCAATCTCTCGTTAACCTCGTCGCCGCAAGGCTGACGCAAAAGGCGGCGACGGTCCCCGCTCATCGCCCGCGCTGAGAGAATCGCCATGCACCGTCGCCAAATGATCCTGTCCGGTCTCGCCGCCACCGCCGGTGTGTCGGGCCTGTCCGCCTGCGCCACCGCCGGCGGCCCGTCCGATCCCAGCTATCCGATCGCCTCGGACGGTGCCGCGCCGGCCTATACGGCCGACGAACTGGTCGCGGCCGGCTCACGCGAACTGGGCATCGCCGCCGAAGCCCTAGGTCGCGTGATCGAGCGAATCTTCGCCGACAACGGCGACCGCCCCACCGCCTATATCGCCGGCGAGGAGGCGGCCGGTGCCGCCGCCATCGGGCTGCGCTATGGCCGCGGTGCCCTGCACATGAAGGACCTTTCGGCCTCGCAGGAGGTGTTCTGGCAGGGAATCTCGATCGGCTGGGACATCGGTGGAAATGCGTCGCGGGTCTTCACCCTGGTCTACGGCCTTTACCACCCCGACATGCTCTACCGCCGCTATCCGGGGGTCGAGGGGACCGCCTATCTCGTCGGTGGCCTCGGCGTGAACTACCAGCGCGCCGACGGCATCGTCCTGGCCCCGATCCGCACCGGTGTCGGCCTGCGCGCCGGGGCCAATGTCGGCACCATGGCCTACAGCCGCCAGCGCAATCTCCTGCCGTTTTAGGAGAGCGCTGACGCTCGCGACGCGGTCGCCCGCGGCTTGAACGCGATGTGGCGTTTGTCGATGGTCTCGACGGTGTCGATAATATCGACGGCTCGATGTCGATGATATCGAGGCCCGATTGTCGACGATGTCGAGGGCGATTGTCGACTATGCCTCGACGGCGCTCAGCATCGATTCCAATCCCTCGCGCCACGTCGGATATCTTGGCCGCCAGCCCAGCTCCGCCTTGGCGCGGGCGTTGGAGAGCCGCTTGTTGTCCAGATAGAAGCGACGCATGCCCTCGCTGACCGACGGGTCGGTCCAGTCGACCTCGGGCGGCAGGGGCAGGCCCAGCCGTCGCGCCGTCCCGGCCATGACGACATCGGCCGGGGCGGGCTCGTCGTCGCACAGGATGTAGGCCGCACCGGGCCGGGGGCGGACCATGGAGGCGAACAGGCCCGAGACCACGTCGTCGACATGGACGCGGTTGAACACCTGCCCGGGCTTGCGCACCAACCTGGCCGTGCCCTCGCGCAACCGGTCCAGCGGCGACCGCCCGGGGCCGTACAGGGCCGGCAGGCGGAACAGCTGGACCGTCAGTCCCATGCCCCGACCGGCCTCAAGCCAGTCGCGCTCGGCCCCGACGCGGCGCGCGCCTTCCAGACTGGCGGCGTTGAGTTCGCTGTCCTCGAGGGCCCAGCCGCCATCGCGGTCGCCGTAGACGGCGGTGGAGGAGACATAGCCGATCCAGTCGGGCCACGAGCCGGTCGCCGTGATCGCGGGCAGCAGGGCGGACAACCCGGGGCAGCCGGTCGCCTCCGGCGGGGCGCAGACCAGAATGGCCGTGGTCCCGGCGACCGCCCCGGCCAGCGCCGTCGCATCGACCGGATCGACGGCTGTCAGCCCGTCGCCGGTCAGGGCCGCGCGGCGCGCGTCGTCGCGGCTGGTCAGGACCGCCCGCCCGCCGCGTCGCACCGTCTCACGCGCCGCCGCCTGACCCAGCCAGCCGCCGCCAAAGACCAGCAGGGACAGGGGAACGATGTCTGCCATCCGTGACGGGATCAGGCCGACCGGGCCTGGACCGGGGCGGCCGGCGGCATGGCCACCACCGGATCGGTCCTGACCGCCACCGCCCGCTTGCTGTTCCAGGTCGAAACGCACGGGACCTTGGTCAGATCGGCGCGATCCGCATAGCGGCGAGCGATGTCGGTGACCTCGTCCAGCAAACCCTGGCGCAGGGTGATCGGCTTGAGGCCCAGATCGCGGAACTGGTCATTGGCCACGACCAGTTCGTTCTCGTCCGCTTCCTGACGCGGATTGGGAACGTTGTGCACCTCGGCGCCGGTCATGGTGGAAATCATGGCGGCCAGATCGCGCACCCGCCGACTCTCGGTCATCTGGTTCAGGATCTTGACCCGATCGCCGGCCGTGGGCGGATTCTTCAGCGCCAGTTCGACGCAGCGCACCGTGTCCTGAATGTGGATAAAGGCCCGCGTCTGACCTCCGGTGCCATGCACCGTCAGCGGATAGCCGACCGCCGCCTGCATCAGGAACCGGTTCAGCACCGTGCCGTAGTCGCCGTCATAGTCGAACCGGTTGATCAGCCGCTCGTCGAGGCGGGTCTCCTCGGTCTGGGTCCCCCAGACGATGCCCTGATGCAGGTCGGTGATCCGGACGCCGTCGTTCTTGGCGTAGAACTGGAACAGCAGGGCGTCCTGGGTCTTGGTCATGTGATAGATCGAGCCGGGGTTCGGCGGGAACAGGATCTCCTGCTCGGCCGGGCCGAAATCGGTGTCGACCGTGACCTTCAGATACCCTTCGGGGATGCGCAGGCCGGCGGTGGTGTAACCATAGACGCCCATGGTCCCGAGATGGGCCAGATGCACGTCCAGTCCGCTCTCGACGATCGCCGCCAGCAAATGGTTGGTGGCGTTGATGTTGTTGTCGACCGTGTACAATTTATGCCGCGCCGACTTCATCGAATAGGGTGCGGCGCGCTGTTCGGCGAAATGGACGACGCTGTCGGGACCCCAGTCCCTGATCAGGGCCACCAGCCGGTCGAACTCCTTGCCGACCGTCATATTGACGAAGTCGATGGTCCGGCCACTGACCTCCGTCCACGCGGCGATCCGCTCGCCCATGGTCCGGATCGGCGTCAGGGACTGGACCTCCAGCTCGTTGTCGATGTTGCGCCGGCTCAGGTTGTCGACGACGCAAACGTCCCAGCCGCGCGCGGACAGGTGCAGCGCCGTCGGCCAGCCACAGAATCCGTCTCCGCCCAGAACCAGGACACGCATGCGATCACCCTTCGTTACAACGTTGTCATCTGCCTAGCCGATGGCGGCGGGACGTCAAAGCCCGAGTGTTCAACGCGCGAACCGTCCGGACGCCTCAGGTCTGGCGCCCGGCCCGCCACTGCTCGCGGCTCTGGCCCCAGCGATCCATGGCCAACTGATCATAGGGTGGCGGCAACCGGGTGGGGCCCAGATTGGTCGACCCCAGCCGTTCGGCCAGTCGCCGGGACGGCGTATTGTCCGGGTCAATACAGTGGATGACCTCGGTCCAGCCGAGGACGTCGAAGGCGTAGTCGATAGCCGCCGTCGCCGCCTCGACCCCAAAGCCCCGTCCTTGCGCGTCCGGATGCAGGCCCCAGCCGACCTCCGTGCCCGGCCAGCCGTGCGGCTGCCAAGGACCGATCCGGCCCAGCCACAGGTCGGTGCCGCGCTCGAACAGCGAGAACATCGACACGCCTGTCACACTCCAGGCTCCCGCCATGGTCATGAAGCCGCGCCAGGCCACGGCTGCGGGTTGGGGACCACCGAGGAAGCGCGCCGCCTCGGGGTCTGCCATCATCTCGGCCCAGCGCGGGAAGTCCGCCATCACCGCGGGCCGCAGGGTCAGGCGTTCGGTTTCAAGCACCGGTCCGGTCACAGCAAATACTCCCGCTCGAGCTCGTAGTGGCTGCCGTCCCGGGTCAGGACGCTGGAATACAGGCCGAACCGATCGACCCGGATCGGCGGCGAGTGAAGCAGATTGTGACCCGTTATCCAGGCCCCGATCCGGTCGGGATCCGTCTGAAGCTTCAGATAGGCCAAGGTCAAATGCGGCCGATAGTCGCGTCGCTCCATGGCGATCCCGGCCCGCTCGGCGGCGCTGCGGCAGCGGCCGGCCAGAACCGAAAGGCGTTCGCTGGGCTCGACCCCGGCCCACAGCGCGGCGGTCCGGTGTCCCTCACCGAAGGCACCGACGCCCGCCAGGGCGATCTCGAAAGGCCCGCCCGTCGCCGCGCGGCCCAGTTCAGCGGCCAGATCGTCGGCCCGACGCTCGTCGATCTCGCCGAAGAAGGCGAGTGTCACATGCAACTGGTCGGCGGTCCGCCATCTGGCCCCCGGCAGACCTGCCTGTCGGCGCTTCAGCGTCCCGGCCACATCATCGGGAACGGAAAGGGCGGCGAACAACCGGATCATGCGACCCTTGGTAGCGGCTGCGCCCGACCGACCCAAGTCCGGTTTTCCTTGCAGAAGCCCGCGCGGCGCACGATATTTGTGCAAACGCCGGGATGAACCCGCCGGATGGAGGATAGAGCTCGCCATGAGCGATTTCAGAAACGGCTACAACACCGCGCCCGCGGTTGCCGATATGTCGGTGGATACCGGTCTGCGCGGCTTCATGCTGGGCGTCTACAACAAGCTGGCGCTGGGCCTGGTGGTCGCTGGCGTGCTGGCGTTCCTGACCGGCACCTACGAGCCTGTGCAGCAACTGCTGTTCACTCAGACCGCCGACGGCCGCCTCGGCCTGACCGTGCTCGGCATGATCGTCCAGTTCTCGCCGCTGGTGCTGCTGTTCGGCTCGATGTTCTTCATGAAGAACCCCACGGCCGGCGGCGTGAACCTGCTGTATTGGGCCGTCGTGGCCTCCATCGGCGCGGGCATGGGCATCCTGTTCCTGCGTTACACCGGTTCCTCCCTCGCCTCGACCTTCTTCGTGACGGCGGCGGCGTTCGGCGGCCTCAGCCTGTTCGGCTATACGACCAAGAAGAACATGACCGGTATGGGCAGCTTCCTGATCATGGGCGTGATCGGCCTGATCATCGCCTCGCTGGTCAACATGTTCCTGCAGTCGCCGGTCATGTACCTGATCATCAGTGGCATGGGCGTGCTGATCTTCTCGGGCCTGATCGCCTATGACACCCAGCGCCTGAAGATGACTTACTACAGCCTGGGCGGGGACCAGGCCGCCATGGGCGTGGCCACGGGCTTCGGTGCCCTGTCGCTGTTCATCAATTTCGTGAACCTGTTCCAGTTCCTGCTGGCGTTCATGGGCGGCAACCGGAACTAGGGCCTGATCGTTTGAGGCGGAATCGCTTGGCGATTCCGCCGATTCCGGGACTCCGGCTCCAGCCTGAAACGGGAGCGAAATCCGGGTTTGGACGTGATCGCGTCCAAAACGATTTCGTCCCAGGCAGCCACTACACAGATCGGTCCGAGGCGGCGACCCGTCGCCCGCCAACCGACAGGCCCAGGAATAAAAGCCCCCGGAGCGATCCGGGGGCTTTTTCTATTCCACAACAGTGAACTTCCGGCGGTCGAAAACGCGCAGGACCTGGGCCAGTTCGCGGCCCCGGCGCAGGATCACGCCCCCCTCGCCGATGACCGCCCATTGCCCCTGTTTCAGCCGCAGGGCGGGCCGTTTCTCGATACGGTAGACGGGCGCATCGCCCGATCGGCGAAAGACCGCGAACTCGGCCACATCGGTATGCCCGACCATGGCATAGTCACGCCATTCGGTCGCCGCGACCATGCGACCGTAGACCCTCAGGATAAGGTCCAGTTCGCGTCGGTCGAAGAAGACCGGCCCGGACTGGCCCTGCGCGTCGGCGGCGTCGCTCATGGGTCGAGATTAGCCTGCTGCGTTGCCGGCGCCAGCCCCCGCCGTCGACGAACAACGTGGCTGGAGCGCCGCCATGCGAACAAACCGCAACGGACAAGAAAATGCCTCCGTTCCGCCCATCGCCCGCCGCCTTGGGACGCGACACCTTGGACGTCGGCTCGCTGGAGCCCGGAGCGGTTCCGGATCCTGAACAGCCCCCCCC